>JAEXBK010000092.1 GCA_023394035.1 Bacillota bacterium | reverse complement strand
TTGTAAGATATGAGCTGGAAAAGAAACTGATGTCAGGGGAGATAAGCGTAAGTGAGCTTCCTGAAAATTGGAATAAACTTTATAAGGAATATATCGGGGTTGATGTCCCTGACGACAGCCACGGAGTTCTTCAGGACAGTCACTGGGCAGGAGGCGCAATAGGTTACTTCCCATCATATGCACTCGGCTCGGCATATGGCGCACATCTTTTAGCAAAGATGAAAACCGAAATTGATGTTGAAGCAGCAATCTTAAAAGGAGATTTTTCCGAGATAAACAAATGGAATAAAGCGCATATATGGCAGTACGGCAGTCTTTATCGCTCGGATGAACTTCTTGAAAAAGCTCTTGGAGAGAAATTCTCCGCGGACAGCTACATCGAATATCTTGAAAAAAAATATAAAGAAATATATAAATAACAAGTCCGGACTAAAATAGTTAAACAAAATATAACAGAATAGAGAGTTAACCGCTATATGACCGATTTAATACAATTTTTCATCGTTTGTCCTCTTGTAATGCTTGGCGGCTTCGTAGACGCAGTTGCAGGAGGCGGAGGACTAATCTCCCTTCCCGCATATCTAATTGCAGGTTTACCTGTACATTTTGCTATCGGAACAAACAAGGTAAGTTCCTTTATGGGTACATGCATATCCACAAGCAAATATATCAAAAATGGCTATGTTGATTTGAAAAAGTCGATTTTCTTCATCATAGCCGCTCTTACCGGCTCAGCTACCGGTGCAAAGATAGCGCTTTTGATTGAGGACAGGACTTTCAAAATAATCATGTTAATAGTCCTTCCTCTAACGGCAATATATATAACAAAACGTAAATCGTTATTTGACGATAAAGAAGCTTTTTCAAGGCTTAAAACCGTTATCATAGGCTGTTTGGTCGCCTTTTTCATCGGCTCTTACGACGGATTTTACGGACCCGGAACAGGAACATTTCTAATATTGTTACTATCGTCTGTCGCCCATATGCCTCTGAATGAATCGAACGGTACAGCCAAAGTTATAAATCTGTCCACTAATATATCCGCTCTGGTTGTGTTTTTATTAAACGGAAAAGTCGTCCTTGTGCTCGGACTGGTTTCGGGACTTTTCAGCATAGCCGGAAACTGGCTCGGTACGAAATCTTTTGAGAAAGGCGGGGCAAAGATAGTAAAGCCTTTGATGCTGACAGTTCTCAGTATCTTCTTTATAAGAATTTTGACAGAGTTGTTTTTATAGAGTCTTAAACAAATAAGGAAATTAGAGAAAAGAGAAAATAAAAAACATGTTTAGCTTTAATCATTTTAATTTTAATGTATTAGACCTTGAGCGCAGTCTCAAATTTTACGAAGATGCGCTGGGGCTTAGACCTGTTCGCCAGAAGGACGGAGAAGATTTCACCATCGTTTATCTTGGAGACGGCAAAACAGGCTTTCAACTTGAGCTAACCCATATGCACGAGCGAAGCAAGGCATACGACCTTGGTGAAATCGAGTATCACCTGGCAATGACCGCAGATGATTTTGATGCAGCTAAAGCTTTGCACGAAAAAATGGATTGTATATGCTACATAAACGAGTCTATGGGAATATATTTTATCGAAGACCCTGACGGCTACTGGATAGAGATAGTTCCTGCCAAGGCTTAGTCTATCAATCCTTTCAGTTTTATTTAGAGCAAGATGGAGGAACAAAATGAAAAGTAAAGGAGATTTACACCCCACATTTAGGCAATTGCTGCAATTTTTAGCGGTTACCCTCGGCGCGGTTTTATTTGCAACAAATCTGAGAAGCTTCATCGCCGCAGGGGAACTTTACCCCAGCGGCTTTTCCGGCATAGCTGTGCTTATCCAGAGAAGCTGTGAAAAGTTTTGGGGGATAGGCCTGCCTTTCACCGCAGTGTATATACCTATAAACCTGATTCCTATTTATATGGGATTCAGATACATAGGAAAGCATTTTACTTTTTTTAGTCTGTATGTTATTGCGCTCACGAGTATTCTAACAGACTTGATTCCTAAATTTACGATTACCAACGATATGCTCCTGATTTCAATCTTCGGCGGAATTATAAACGGCGTTGCCGTTGTGGTTACTTTGCTGGCGGGTGCAAGCGGCGGCGGCATGGATTTCATTTCGATTTTTATGTCTGAACGCAAAGGTAAGGACGCTTGGAATTATATTTTGCTTACAAATTCTATAATTTTGCTCACTGCCGGTGTTCTGTTCGGCTTTGACAAGGCTCTGTACTCCATTATCTTCCAGTATTGCACCACGCAGATAATCAAAGTTTTCTATAAAAGATACCAAAAGCACACCCTGCTCATCATCACCGATAAAACACAGGAAGTCTACGAGCGTATTCGCATAACTACTCATCACGACGCGACACTCTTTGTCGGAAAAGGTTGTTATGAAGGCGCCGAGAGAAAAATGCTTTATTCCGTTGTCAGCAGCGACCAGGTTTCTACCGTGATTCAAGGAATCCGTGAGGTGGATCCCAAAGCTTTTATCAATTCGCTTAAGACCGAGGAGATAAGCGGCAGATTCCATAAGCCGAAAAAGAGATAGTAGGGGTTTAATTAACAATTTGCATTACCAAATGCTGTCAGGAGATTATCATGAACATGAAGAATATTGTAAAGTACATATTTTATTCACTCTCTGCCATAATATCCGTCATACTTGTATTATCGTTTATAATAATCTTCACCGTAAGAAAATTTTCAAGTATTGCCGATATTATGGATTTCATATTTAAGTATTATTTCGTTTACATACTGGTGATTTACTTGATAGTTGCTCCTTTATATTTCATTTATCGCTATCAAAAATATAAAAATATTGAACCCCAAAATATCTATATATCTGCGAGAAAGTTCTTTATTATAGCC
>JAEXBK010000046.1 GCA_023394035.1 Bacillota bacterium | reverse complement strand
GACTTGCATACAGACCGCTCAGAAAGAGAAATGCTCCGAGCCTTTATTTCATTATTTCGGCAATGGGAGCTTCGATATTTCTCGAAAACTTTGTCGTTGCAACTATCGGACCTACATTCAAAACATATCCTGAAATCTTCAAATCAACGGCTATTCAGCTCGGAAGCTTATCGATAAGCAAGATCGATATTATAATGTTCATTATAGCCGGTGCAAGCTTGTTGATACTCGTATTTATACTCGAAAAGACAAAGATAGGTCTTGCAATAAGAGCAAGCTCATACAGCTCAAGAGGTGCAACGCTCATGGGTGTTAATGTAGACAGAGTAATCTTTGTAATATTTGCCTTAGGCGGTATGCTCGCAGGTATGGCAGGTATGCTTTTCGGAATGAGATACACCGTTTATCCGCAGATAGGCGTAATCACAAACAAATCGTTCATAGCAGCGGTATTCGGCGGCCTCGGAAGCCTTCCGGGTGCTGTAATCGGATCTATACTTCTCGGCGTCATAGAGATTTTTGCTGCCGGTTTTGTAGCATCTAACTACAGAGACCTGATCGCATTCGTACTTCTTATACTCGTGCTCGTACTTAAGCCTTCCGGACTTATGGGCAAGAGCACGGAAGATAAAGCTTAGGAGGTGCGTTTTATGGCATGGTATTATTTAGAAGGTATTTTGATCCTTTGCGGAATAAACATGATGGTAGTCATGGGGCTTTCGCTGCTTACCGGATTTACGGGACTTTTCTCGTTCGGTCATGCGGGTTTTATGGCAGTAGGCGCGTATACGGCGGCTACGCTTACTACGATGTTCCATGTTCCGTTTGCACTTGCTGTTGTGGCAGGCGGATTTATGGCGATGCTGATATCGCTTTTGATAGGAGCTATGACGCTTAACCTGAAAGGTGATTATTTCTGTATAGCGACGCTCGGATTCGGTGAAGCTACGCGTCTTATCCTAAATAACGTGCAGTTCTTCGGCGGTGCAAGAGGGATGACGGGAATACCGTCAAAGAGCTCACTTCTTTCCGTATATGTATTTGTTGTTATAGGTCTCATATTCATGTGGTACCTTATCAGATCGAGACACGGCAGAAATATGATAGCAATAAGAGAAGAAGAGCTTGCTTCGCAGTCGATAGGAATAAGCGTTTTCAAGTACAAGATGACATCTCTTGCAATAAGCGCACTTTATGCCGGAATCGGCGGTGCTCTGTGGGCACATTACCTCAACTTTATCAACCCTGATATGTTCAAGCTCATCAAATCTACAGAGATGACCATCATGGTTATAATCGGCGGTCTGGGAAGTATAACGGGAAGTCTGTTCGGAACATTCGTACTGACGTTCATCCCTGAAATCTTCAGACAGTTTGCAGACTGGAGAATGGTAATATACGGTATTACCGTAGTCATCATAATGGCTGTAAGACCTCAGGGCTTGCTTGGCGGAATAGAGTTCAGCCCGAGGGGCGTAGCAAAATTCTTCAAGGAATTACCGCAGAAGATAAAGCAATTCAAAGCAAACAGATTGGCAAAAAAAGCCGCTAAGAATGCGGCTGCCCGGAAAGGAGGCGAAGTTTAATGGCAAAAGTATTGACATTGGATAACGTCACCAAAAGATTCGGCGGACTTACCGCTGTAGGAAATGTAAGTTTTACGATTAATGAAGGCGAGATTTTCGGTCTTATCGGTCCTAACGGAGCAGGTAAAACTACTATATTCAACTTGATCACGGCAGTTTATACGCTTACGGAAGGAAAGATAACCTTCGGCGACGGAGCGGATCAGAAGGTACTTGCGGTAGAAGATCCTTACGGAACGGGTTTCTTTAACGACATGAAAAGAAGATTTCTTTTCAGACCGAAGAAACCTTCTGATATAGCTAATTTCGGTATCACGAGAACCTTCCAGAATATAAGGCTGTTCAAGAAGCTTTCCGTATATCAGAATGTACTTACGGCATGCCACAAGAGCGCAAGCTATGGCATAATAAGCTCTATTCTTCCAAAAACTCTTCCGTATACGAATATTCCTTATCCGTGGATGAAGAAACCGTTCGAGCAGGAGAAAGTCTTAAATGAGAAGACTGAAAACCTCCTTAAACTCATGGGTCTTTGGGAGTACAAGGACATGCTGGCATCAAATCTGCCGTACGGTCTGCAGCGTAAGCTTGAGATAGCAAGAGCTCTTGCACTTGACCCGAAGCTTTTGCTGCTTGATGAGCCGGCAGCAGGCATGAATCCTGAAGAGACCCTTGCCTTGGTTGACATGATAAAGGATATAAGGGAGAAATTTAATCTCACGGTTCTGATAATAGAGCACCATATGGATCTCGTTATGAATCTTTGCGATCGCATATACGTACTGAATTTCGGTAAATTCCTTGCCGAAGGATATCCTGCCGACATTCAGAACAACAAAGACGTTATCGAGGCTTATCTCGGAAAGGAGGGGGAGTGATATGCTGAAGGTAAGAAATCTGAATGTTTACTACGGAGGCATTCACGCCATCCGCGGAGTAGACATCGACGTTAACGAGGGTGACATCGTAACGATTATCGGAAGTAACGGAGCAGGAAAATCTTCTCTTCTCAATTCCATAAGCGGTATAGTAAAATATCAGGGAGCCATAGAATACAAAGGCAATTCTCTTCCTACACAGCCGCATAAGGTTGTGCAGTCCGGAATATGTCAGGTTCCTGAGGGCAGAATAATATTTGCAAACCTTACGGTTCACGAAAACCTTAAGATGGGAGCATACCTCAGAAATGATACAAAGGGAATCAAAGAAGACTTCGAAAAGGTCTATGAGCTTTTCCCGAGACTCAAAGAAAGAGAAAAGCAGATAGCCGGAACTTTGTCGGGCGGTGAGCAGCAGATGCTTGCAATGGGAAGAGGCATAATGTCATCACCTGAGCTTATTCTTCTTGACGAGCCGTCACTCGGTTTGGCACCGCTCCTGATAAACACGATTTTTGATATAATCAAGGATATCAAGAAAATGGGAAAAACTCTTCTCCTGGTCGAACAAAACGCATTCAAGGCTCTTTCTATAGCGGACGAGGCATATGTTCTTGAGCAGGGCGTAATCACGGCAAAGGGCAAGGCTTCAGATCTCATCAAGGATCCTAAGATTCAGGAAGCTTACCTCGGAAAGAAATAGTTTGCATAAAATTCCGAAGAGCGGAACTTAAGAAAACGGGCGGCGTAAAGTCGTCCGTTTTTCTTGCCGCGTATTGCCTGCATGGCTTAGATATGGTATCTTAAAGGTGAAATACAGCAAGCGGATTACAATATATGCTTTTTCTTGATCTTGACGGCATATATCGAAATCATAGCTTTAGGAGAACAAAAAATGAAGATTTTAGTAAGCGGATTTGATCCGTTCGGCGGAGAAAAAATCAACCCTGCAATTGAGTCTGTTAAACTGCTGCCGGACGAAATAAACGGAGCAAGGATAATAAAGACAGAAATCCCTACGATCAGAATCAAGAGCATAGAGCTGCTTGAGGAGATTGTCGAAAAAGAAAGACCCGATGTCGTTTTGAATGTGGGTCAGGCAGGGGGACGAGCAGATATCACGGTTGAACGCATAGGAATCAATGTCGATGATTTTGTTATAGAGGATAACGGCGGGAATCAGCCCATAGACGAAAAGATAGAAGGGAACGGACCTGCCGCATATTTTGTTACTATTCCTATCAAAGCAATGGTAAAGAAGATGAGAGAAAACAAAATTCCGGCATCAGTTTCAAATTCGGCGGGAACATTTGTATGTAATCATATATGCTACGGAATGGCTCATCTCGCAAGAACGAAATATCCGAAGATGAGAACCGGCTTCGTGCATATTCCGTTTTTGCCGGAGCAGGTTTTGGATAAGCCGAATATGCCGTCCATGCCTCTTGAAACGATAGTAAGAGGTCTGGAATACGCGATAGAAGCCATAATAGAAAACAGGGAAGACATAAAAACAGAAGGCGGAGCCACTCACTGATCGGGAAGGAGATCGACATGCGAAAGACAAAGATAATATGCACCATAGGACCGGCATCGGACAGCAGGGAAATGATAGAAAAGCTTCTGTCGGCAGGGATGAATGTCGCAAGGATAAACTGCTCTCACGGCACACATGAGGAGCATAAGGCAAAGATAGATATATTCAAACAGATAAGAAAAGAGCTGCAGATACCGGCTGCACTTATGCTTGACACGAGAGGACCTGAAATCAGACTCGGAAACTTCATAAATACCAAGGAAATACTTGATGCGGGAGACAGCTTTACGCTTTTTACTGATGAGCGCGAGGGCACAAAATCAGGAGCCTCAATCACATATAAGGATCTTCCGAAGGAAGTCAAGGAAGGCGATACGATACTTATAGATGACGGCAAGATAAGACTTAAGGTAAAGACGGTATCAAGTGACAGCATAGCTTGTGATGTTCTGAACGGCGGAAAGGTCAGCAACCATAAAGGTATAAATGTGCCTGATGTCGCGCTGTCAATGAATTACTTAAGCGAAGCTGACAAAAAGGATCTATTATTCGGCATCAAAATGGACGTAGATTATGTTGCGGCTTCATTTGTAAGAAGTGCAGATGACATAGTTCGCCTCAGACGCTTTTTAAGCGAAAACGGCGGAGAGCAGATCAGAATCATTGCCAAGATAGAAAGCAACGAAGGCATAGAAAATTTTGAAGAAATACTAAAAGAATCTGACGGCATCATGATAGCAAGAGGCGATATGGGGGTAGAAATTTCCTATGAACGTCTTCCGGGAATCCAGAAGAGCATAATTAGACGTTGCCTACAGTCCGGCAAGCTTGCAATAACTGCAACACAGATGCTTGAGTCGATGATAGACAGCCAGGCACCTACGCGTGCTGAGATAACGGATGTTGCAAATGCGGTCTTTGACGGTACAGGTGCAATAATGCTGTCAGGAGAAACGGCTGCGGGCAATTATCCTGTTGATGCGGTCAAGGTAATGAGCAAAATTGCGGAGCGTGCTGAGTGTGATGCTCATAAGTTCCAGAACGGCTCGTCAGTATGGCACGAGATGAAAGCCGACGATGTTACAAACGCAGTCGGACACAGCGCATGTACGCTGGCAGGTGATATAAAGGCAAATGCCATCATAGCTATAACAAAGACGGGCTATACGGCAAGGAGAATGTCAAAATTCAGACCGTCGACGCCGATCATAGGTATAACACCTTACGAAAAAATATATAACCAGCTTGCACTTGAATGGGGTGTAGCTCCGATGAGGACGACTCACAAAATGGATCTTGAGCCGCTGATTTCAGACTGCATCAAAACCGCTACGCTAAGCGGCGCACTCAAGACAGGCGATAAGGTCGTTATAACTGCAGGTGTGCCTATGAATATTCCGGGAAATACGAATATTATCAGAGTAGAAACGATTTAGGGGTTAGGAGTAATTAATGAAGACAATAACAAAGAGAAGCCTTGCAACAGAAGCTTACGATCCTGCAAAGATCATAAAGGCGATGGAAAAAGCATTTGCCTCGGTAGATGAAGGCTTCAGCGATGAGAAGACAAAAGAGCTTCTTATGCAGGTTGAGGCTCGTTTTGCGGACAGGGATGACGCAGAGGTAGAAGAAATACAGGACGTTGTCGAAGAAGTGCTAATGAGCAACGGCTTCTACCATGTTGCAAAGAGCTACATACTTTATCGTGAAAAGCGTTCCGAAATGCGCCATGACAGAGAAGAACTCGTCAAAGCAATCGGAGACGAATCACTCGAGGATGTTTTGCTCCGTATTCAGAAGCAATATCCTAAATATGAGCTTTCGAGGCTTACCGCAAAGTATTCGGCTATGAACAAGGCGGATATGGATGTTGACAGCAGACTTGAGCTTTTGACAAAAGCGGCAGCAGAGCTCACCACAAAGGAAGATCCTATGTGGGAGAAAATTGCAGGAACGCTGTTATATCATTCATTTCGCAGGGAGCTTAAGCGCACGGAAGCGAATTTTGGCATAAACGGATTCTACGATAAGCTTAAATATCTTACGGCGGAAGGACTTTACGGAAAATATATACTCGAAAATTATTCGAAAAAGGAAGTCGACGAAATAGAAGCCCTTATTGATGATGAGAGGAATTATCTTTTCACATACGCAGGTCTTGATCTTCTGATACATAGATATTTAATACATAACCATAGACATGTTTCTCTTGAATCTCCTCAGGAAATGTACATGGGAATAGCCATGCACCTTGCAATGAACGAGAAAGAGGATCGTATCGGTTGGGTCAAAAAATTCTACGATATGATGAGCAGTCACAAGGTTACTATGGCGACGCCTACACAGTCAAATGCAAGGAAGCCGTATCACCAGCTTTCGAGCTGCTTCATAGATACCGTTCCCGATTCTCTTGACGGAATATATGCAAGCATTTCCAAATTTGCTGACGTATCAAAGTTCGGAGGCGGAATGGGAATGTATTTCGGCAAGGTTCGTTCAAGAGGCGGCAGCATAAGGGGCTTTGAAGGCGCAAGCGGAGGCGTAATACGCTGGATAAGGGTGGTAAACGATACGGCTGTTGCAGTAGATCAGCTCGGCATGAGGCAGGGTGCTGTTGCAGTATATCTCGATGCATGGCACAAGGATCTTCCTGAATTTCTTCAGCTTAGGACTAACAACGGCGATGACAGGATGAAGGCTCACGATGTATTTCCTGCCGTATGCTATCCCGATCTCTTCTGGAGAATGGCAAAGGAAAACCTGAATCAGGACTGGTATCTCATGGATCCACATGACATCATGCTTATAAAGGGGTATGCACTCGAAGACTCATATGG
>JAEXBK010000038.1 GCA_023394035.1 Bacillota bacterium | reverse complement strand
GGACTGCATCGCAAAGATTGCGTGGCTCAAGCAGGAACGCCCCGAAATATACGAAAAAACACGCTACATACTCGATGTGAACGGCTATCTCAAGATGAAGTGCACGGGTGAAATGGTTGCGGAGCTTTCCGGCGCATCATCCTACGGACTTGACCTCAAGAAAAAAACATGGATGCAGGCATTTCCGCTGCTTGGAATCGACATGGAAAAGCTGCCCCCGCTCGTAAACAGCACCGATATTGTTGGAGGCATTACGGAAAAGGCGGCTTTTGAGCTTGGGCTTAACGCAGGAACGCCGGTATTCGGAGGCTGCGATGATGTGCAGGCTGCCGTAGTAGGCTCCGGAATGTGCCATGACGGCGATATACACATATACCTCGGAACGAGCGCATGGGTCGCTGCGGTAAGCAGCTCCGCAGATCAGTTCAGACACGGTGCTGCTGCAATACAGAGTGCAGACCGCGAGATGAACCTCATTGCTGGAATTACGGAATCTGCAGGAGCGAATATTCAGTGGGTATGCGACCAGTTTTTCAAGCATGAAAAAGAAAAGCTCGGAGACGGAGTCTACAAATTCATGGACGATGTAGTTGATGATATACCTGCCGGAAGCGAATCCCTTATATGTACGCCGTGGATGCTCGGCGAAAGATGCCCGGTGTCATCGACAACTACGAGAGCTACGCTTTTCAATATGACTATGGTGCACACGCGTGAGCATATAATGAGAGCTGTATACGAGGGAATAGGCTACAATCTGCGCTGGATAATCGAGAATTATCGGAGGGATTACGGCTTTAAGTGCGACGATTTCCGCATAATCGGCGGCGGTGCACTCGACAGATACTGGATGCAGATAATATCCGACATTACGGGCAAGAAATTTTCGATAGTCGAAGACCCGCGAAATGCGGGGGCTATAGGTGCGGGCATGGTCGCTTTGATAGGGCTTGGCGAGATCAAAAGCTTCTATGACACGAAGTCATTTGTGAGGACGACAGAAGCCTTTGTGCCAAACGAGGAAAACAAAGAAATATACGACAAGCTCTTTGCAGACTACAAGAGCTTATTCAAGTCACTTAAGAAAACATATAAGAAGGCAAATTCCAAGAGGTTCAGAACGGAGGAAAGATGAACTCTCAGGCAATATCAAAATACGCAAAGCTTATGAGTGAGCTCGGATATTTTTCGGGCGGCGGCAGACTGCTTTGGAAAGAAAATAAGCGCATATATGCGACTCGTCAAGGTGCTGATTTGAGTCTGATTTCTGATGGAGATATCGAAGACTTGACGGAGTGGGATATCACCGAAAAAGAGGCATTTGATGCGTGCAGGAATATGAAGGCGATGGTGGTTGCGAGACCGCCGTTCTGCATGGAATGTATCAAAAGAGGCTTTGAGCTTACAGCGTCTCTCGAGGATATGGCGCAGATAATCGGATATAAGGTGCCTGTCGTTACGATGAGGGAGAGGGAGCTTATCAAAGCCTTTAAGCGTTCGACAGGAGTCCTTGTTCGTGAGGGCGAAGGATATGCGATGACGATGGGTCGAAATCCGTATGAGGCATATGTTGCGATGACGGTACTCGAAAAAAATGCAGAGGTAAATCTGAAGGCAGAGGTGCTTGGCGGTGCGGTCAAGCTTTCTCCTGTCATTTCCATGATAGAAAGGCTCGTATACGTAAATAAATATTCAAAAGCCGAAAGGAAGCGTAAGGATGAAGAAGATTGATGAAAGACTCTGCAGGGAGCAGCTGGTCGAATACGGAAAGACTCTCCTTGAGATAGGACTTGTGCAGGGGACATGGGGTAACCTGTCGGTCAGGATTTCGGAAAACTATATGATGACGACACCGTCAGGGCTCGACTACAACGCTGCGACGCCTCAGGATATGGTAAAGGTGGATATAAAGACGCTTACATATGGGAACGGCAAAAAGCCGACGTCGGAAAAAAGTTTGCATGGCGGTATCTATGAGCTTCGCCCTGAAGTCGGAGCGGTAATTCATACCCATTCCAAGTACTGTTCCGTATTTGCAGCGGCACGGAAGCCTTTGCAGGTGATCGACGAAGAACTTAAGAAGCTTACGGGCGAGCTGATATATGTATCGGACTATGCCGTTTCGGGCACTAAGGCTTTAACAAAGAATGCGATCAAAGCTCTCGCTGGAAGACCCGGCTGCATTCTTGCCAACCACGGAATGATTGCATGCGGCAAAGACCTTGAAGAAGCACTTGCCGTATGTATCGCAATGGAAAGCGCAGCGGCGCAGTACATAGACGCGCGCCTCAAGTAGTGAGGAAATAAAATCGAATCAAATGCTTGACATTAAAGACTACATGGTGTAGTCTTTTTATATACTACAAATTGTAGTCTTTGATTTTTGATTCGGAGGTACAGGATGGCTGATATACAGCTTGGAATAGTAGAAGGACAGTTTGCCGACATGATTTGGGACCGCGAACCGGTAAAGTCGTCGGAGCTTGTGGCGGCTGCGGAAGCAGCCTTTGATTGGAAGAGAACAACGACGCACACGGTAATCAAAAGGCTTTGCGACAAGGGACTCTTCCGAAACGAAAAAGGCACGGTAACTTCTGTTATATCAAGGGAGCGGTTTTATTCGATGCAGAGCAGGCAGTTCGTCGAGGATTCATTTGACGGATCGCTGCCGGCGTTCATAGCCGCATTTACGAAGAACCGGAAGCTTAGCCGAAAAGAAGCGGCTGAAATTCGCATAATGATAGACGGAGCGGAGGAGGAGTGATTTATGGCTGTTTTTTTCATTAAGCTGCTCGACATGAGCGTTCAGGCGTGCTGGCTGATGCTCGCCGTTATACTGATAAGGGCGCTGCTCCCAAAGAACATCAAAAACATTTCATGCCTGATGTGGGCTGTCGTTGCAATTAAGCTGATCGTACCGTTTTCTGTCGAAGCACCTTTCAGCCTGCTGCCGTCAGGTGAGACACTTCCGGCTGGGCTTTTGACATCAAACACGATAGAGATAAGCTCGGGCGTTGCGGCAATTGACGGATATGTGAACGAGCATGTGACAGGCAATTATTTTAAGGGTGTCAAAGAGCCGTACGGGGCTTTTGACGATAATATGAGGCTTTTGGGATATATATGGCTATCAGGTGTAGTTGTGCTTGCGGCACTAAGCATTTACGGATATTTCAGGCTCAGAAAAAAACTTGAAGAAGCAATTCCGTATCGCACCGCAGGAGCAAATGTATATCTTTGTGACAGCGTTAACTCACCGTTTATATTCGGAATCATCAATCCGAAAATATATCTTCCGTCAGGAATAGAACAAAGCGATATTACATATGTCATAGCACACGAAAAAGAGCATCTCAAGCGCAAGGATCATATCTGGAAGCTGCTTGCTTCGGCGACGCTTTTGATGCATTGGTTCAATCCTCTCGCATGGATATCGTATATGCTTTTCTGCCGTGATATAGAGTTTGCCTGTGACAGCAGAGCACTCAAGTCCTTTGATATGCGCGAAAAGAAGGAATATGCGAAGGCTTTGCTTTCGTGCAGCACGAGAGGCAGAACCGCGCTCGTATATCCGCTTGCCTTCGGTGAAATCGGTGTAAAGGAAAGAGTAAAGTCCGTGCTGGATTACAGAAAACCTGCATTTTGGGTGATAATAATATGTGCTATAGCGATAATCATTGTTGCGGCGTGCTTTCTCACGAATCCTGTTCGCTACCAAAATGTTGAAATAACAATACCTGCAGGCTCGGAGGAAGGCCCGTTCTACTCTGATGACATTATTGCTGCGCGGTCAAATCATATAGAGGTCATAATCGGTAAAGGTATTTCCGACACGTCGGTGTATCTCGTAGGTGAGGACGGAAGCGTAACAGAAGCCGGATACCTGACAACGGGATTGAAGCTTAACATAGACGTAGAAAAAG
>JAEXBK010000121.1 GCA_023394035.1 Bacillota bacterium | reverse complement strand
CTGATAGAGGCGCCGTCTATGGCAATAGGATTTTGGCGTTTGACGCTCGGGCTACCGTTTTTTGCCGTTCCCGTCTTGCTGAAGCAACGCGATGAAATCAAGGCAATACCGAAGAAGGAGCTCGTGTGGACATTCGTGGCGGGAGCTTTCCTTTTCGGACATTTTTTCACATGGTTTAGCGCCGTAAAGATGACGCAAATTGCAAGCGCAGTCGTTTTAGCTGCACTGCATCCGCTCGTTGTACTCGCTCTTACGATCTTCGTTTTCAAGCGAAAGGTAGGCATAAGAGCGATAATGGGAATAGTCCTTGCACTGCTCGGAGGAGCTATGATTGCGGGCTTTGATTACAGACAGCTTGCGGGCGATAACTTTGCCGGAGATGCACTCGCATTCCTTGCTGCAGTCTTCATGGGGCTGTATTTTGCCGTGGGAAACGAAGTCAGAAAGAAGGTAAACGGTCCGGTTTATGTCTTTCTCGTGTTTCTCTCCTGCTGGATATGTTTCGCCGCCGGAATGATATTTACATCGACACCTGCGCTCGGATATGCCGCAAAGGACTATATCCTCATGGCAGCTCTGACTCTCGTATGCCAGATAGGCGCACACGCCGTGTTTAACCTCTGCTTCGGCTACGTTGATTCGCTTTACGTATCGGCATGGGAATCGGCAGAGTCTGTATTTGCAATAATACTCGGAATGATATTTCTGCATCAGATTCCGGGACAGCATGAGCTTATCGGCTGTATAATCGTGGTGATCGGACTTTTATACTATAATTATTTTTCATCGAAGAACAAAGACAATAACGGGCTGTAGTTCTTACTTTACCAACGGCAAAGGAGGCTCAATATGAAATTTTATATAGCGGATGCATTTACGGAGCAGCTATTCGGAGGAAATCCCGCCGGGATAGTTTTGATAGAAAAAGACGGCAGCTTCCCCGACGACGAAGTCATGAGAAAAACTGCTGCGGAGCTAAGATACTCGGAGACTGCTTTTGTTAAGCAAATAGACGATAACGAATTTCATGTAAGATATTTTACGCCTGCCGCCGAGGTAGACCTTTGCGGACATGCGACAATAGCTACGTTTTACTGCCTCGCTCATGCCGGAATTATAGAAGACGGCAAAGTCTGCCTTGTGCACACCCTCGCAGGCGACATAAATGTTGAGGTCAAAGACGGCTTCGTTATGATGGATATGGCTGCGCCCGAGCTGCTCTATACAATGCAGAAAAAAGAAGAGCTTAAGGAGCTCTACGAAGTAATGGGAGCAAATTACGACGACATGCTTGGACTGCCACCTGTAATGTTCATATCTACCGGGCTTCCAGACATCATGCTTCCCGTGCCATCAAAAGAAGCGTTGAACGCGCTCGCTCCCGACATGAAGCGTCTATCCGCACTTTCCGAAAAATACAAAGTGACCGGAGTTCATGCGTTCACGATGTCAGAGGTCAACGAGGTGACCTGCAGATGCAGAAACTTTGCGCCGCTCTACGATATTGATGAAGAAGCCGCAACCGGAACCTCAAACGGTGCGCTTACATACTATTTGCTGCTTAACGGCATGATTGAAAAAAAATCAAGCTGCACATTCGTTCAGGGGGAATCGATGAATCGTCCTTCTATGATTCGTACTTCTGTTGATGCATCGAAAGAAGGATGCTCAATAAAAGTCGGAGGCAAAGCTGCCGTGCTTGCCTCCGGTGAAATTATGCTTTAGTATCGCTGCCGATGCCTTCTATGACTATATTCATCCATTTCTTTGACATGTATCGCCATGTGATTATGACGCATTTTACCACATCCTCTATCCTAGTGAGAAGGAACGCAATGTAAATAGGAAGATGCCATATGAGTGCCGCCGCAAATGCAATCGGAACGGCGACGAGCCATACGCAGCTCGATTCCGCAATCATCGCAAATCTCGTATCGCCGCCACCACGCAGAACACCTACGATCTGCATACCGTTATACAGACTGAGCGGCTGCGTAACCCCGATTACCAAAAGTACATAAAAGGTATAGCTCTGACCGAGCTCAGTGAGCTTGAAAAGACTCGATGCAGGTGATGCCGTAGCTGCTATTATCGCACCTGTTACGATACCGACTATGACACCGACTTTGAGAAGATGCTTGGATATTCCCCAGGCTTCTTCTTTTTCGTTTTCTCCGAGCTTTTGACCTATCATTATGAGTGAAGCATCACCCACGCTGAAGCTTGCAAAGGCGAGAATGTTAGATATTGAATTTGCAGCCTGATATGCCGCATAATCCGTAGTCCCTATTCTGTTAAACGCCGCAGCAAACATCGTCTGACCGAGAGCCCACAGCAGCTCGTTCAGTGTAGTCGGGGTTGAGTTTTTGATTATTCTTCTTATAAACTCCGGCTTCCATCCGAAATACGATTTGAAGCTGCCGCTGAATACGTTTCGTTTTGATCTCAAGAACCAAAGATCTATCAGCACCTGAAGAAGCCTTGCAAATGCCGTCGCTATAGCTGCACCCTTTACGCCGAGGGCAGGCGCTCCGAACTTGCCGAATATCAGCACATAATTAAAAAACGTATTTGTGGAAAATACTATGGCACTGACGATCATCGGAACCTTTGTCTGCTGTGTTGCCTTAAACGACATCTCTGCCGGTGCGGCAAATGCAAGGAAAAGGAACTGCGGGCTCAGCGTTCTGAGATACTCCGCACCGAGTGCGATTACAGCCTGATCCTTCGTATAAAACGAAAGTATATCCTCAGCAAAGAAGTAAGCGGCAATAAAAAACACAACACCTGTAGCCATTAGCACGGTAATCGAAAAGCCGACGCACTTTCTTATGCTCTTCATATCGCCCGATCCGTAAAACTGCGCCATGAATGTCGCAGTTCCGCTTATCATTCCGAATATGAGCATATAGTGTATCATCGTAAGCTGAGTACCAACGCCTACTGCCGCAAGCTCCGTCTCCCCTAAAAAGCCGACCATGAGGTCATCTATCATTCCGAGCGTAGCTGAAACGACGCCCTGTATTGCAATCGGCAGGGCGATCGTCAAAAGTTTTTTGTTTATTTGTTTCTTGTCTATTATTCGTTCCATCTATTATTTGTTGTCGACGGCATCCTTGAACATGATAATCCGTTTACCCGCCTCTTCAAGTATGGCAACGGCCATCTCGTCAGGATACCCTTCTTTTACTACTATTCTATCTATTCCGGCGTTGATTATCATCTTCGCACATATTGAACACGGCTGATGTGTGACATATATCGAAGCTCCTTCGATACTATGTCCGAAGACTGCCGCCTGTATGATCGCATTCTGTTCCGCATGAAGTGCGCGGCAAAGCTCATGCCTTTCGCCGGAAGGCACACCAAGCTTCTGGCGCAGGCATCCGCCAAGCTCGGCACAATGCGCAAGACCGCGTGGAGCTCCGTTATATCCCGTAGCGATGATCTGCCTGTCCTTAACTATTACCGCTCCGACATGGCGTCTCAAGCAGGTAGAGCGTCTTGCCGTAAGCTCTGCCATTTCCATAAAGTACTCATCCCACGAAGGACGTTTTGCGCCGAGTTCACTCATGATAAGTTTCCTTTCCAAATTCTTCAAATCCAAGTTCATCAAAATATATCTTTGCAAGATAAAGCCCCTGAGGCGGGGCTGTATGCCCCGCAAGCCTTCTGTCTCCTTCGGCTATAATATCAGGGACGGAACCAGCAGCTTTTCGTCCAAGCCCTATTTCGACAAGCGTTCCCGTCATTATTCTAACCATATTATAAAGGAAGCCGTCTCCTGTCACTCTGAAGGTTATATCGTTTCCGTTTCGCTCAACGCCCGCATCAAAAATCGTTCTGACCGTAGTCTCGCGTTCCTGCCCGCCTGCCGCCTGAAAACATCTGAAATCATGTTTGCCGACAAAAAGAGCTGCCGCCTTGTTCATAGCTTCGACATCGATTTCGACCTCCGGTGCATCCAAAAAATATCGGAAGTTTCTGTTGAAAACATCAGGTTCAGCCGTACTCATCCTGTAAATGTAGGTTTTTCCCTTGCAGTCAAAACGCGCATGAAAATCCAAAGGCTTTTCTTCTGCCGAAAGTACCCTTATATCAGGAACCGCGCTTCCCGCTCCGTAGCGACCGCCCGCAAGCATATGATTCACCGCAAGCGGAAGCTTATCGGAAGGTATGCCTATGTCCGCCTTAAACGAACAGCACTGACCAAGCGCATGGACTCCGGCATCGGTTCTGCTTGTACCCGACACCTTGATCTCTTTTCTACATACCCGCGAAAGTGCAGTTTCAAGCTCGCCCTGAACGGTTCTAAGACCGTTCTGAAATTGCCAGCCATGAAAGCCGCTGCCGTCATATTCAAGTTTTAGAAGTATATTTCTGTACATGATAAATGATTATATCAGACTATTCAGAGCTTCACAATATGAGCCCGCGTCCGAGTTCCCAGAAAAACACGATATATGCACCTGCCGATAATGCTATATACGGCACAATAGGTACAGTGTCCTTTCGGTTTATCTTTTTCCTTGCCATAAGCCAGACGAAATGAGCCGAAGAAATTATCGCCATAGCTGCAAATATTATCAGAACGCCTCTCATGCCCGTCATAAAGCCCAAAACCGTAAAAAGCTTGATGTCTCCTCCGCCTATCGTATCGCGCCTATATGCAAGCTTGCCGATTAACGCAATTCCGCCTACAAGACCGAATCCGACTACCGCACCGACCAATATTTCCTTCCACGAACCGTTATACGGAAAAAATCCTATCCCCGTAAGAGACAGCAGTATCAAAAGCTGATCCGGAACTATACCGTATTTCTTATCAGCTATAGAAAGCTCCAGCATCAAAAACAGCGCTACGGAAGCCGGTATTGCAAACTCCCAGTCATCTATCACGAGCTTGATATTGAGGACTATAAAAAGCATGGTGAATATATATTTCCACGGATAGCTCTTTACCCTCTGCGTAAATTTATCAAGAAGCTCCGCGCTCGGTTCCTCGTTATAGTCGCAGAGCCACTTCGGCGGGATACGATTAAAGAAATATACCGCACCGTTTCCCTCTAAAACGCCTGCAATCACTGCGGCGATACATTTTACTGTTGTTATAAGCAAAGCTGTGTTCATTTCTTCCTCCGTCGTCATTTTACCATAAATTTACAGAAATTAAAAGTTTTTTGTTATTTCCCCATACTAAGCTGAGCTGCTGTACCGTGTGTCAATATAATCCCCAAATTCCATATTTTACATATATTTTATTGTACATTTATGCCGCACCGCTCTATAATGTTTATACTCAACTTTTGATTTATAACAGGAGGTTCCAATTGATTTATCATAATACTTCGCGCGAAAGAGCAATCGAAGAGCTCGGCACAGATCAAAGTGTCGGTCTAAACTCTGACCAGGCCGCATCAAAGCTCGAAAAGTTCGGTCTAAACAAGCTTCGCGAAAAGAAAAAGAAGACGCTTTTGATGAGATTTCTCGATCAGTTCAAGGATGCCATGATACTGATTCTTTTAGCCGCTGTCGCCGTTTCCTTTACAGTAGCTGTGACAAAGGGTGAACCGAAAGAGTTTTTCGAGCCTCTTCTGATACTTTTGATCGTCGTGCTCAATGCGATAATGGGGGTACTTCAGGAGAGCAAGGCGGAAAAAGCCCTCGATGCGCTGAAAAGCCTTTCGGCGCCGCATGCACGCGTAATCCGCGACGGCAAGGAAAGCATGATAGATGCGGTATATCTCGTTCCCGGCGACATAATCAAGCTCGAAGCCGGAGATTTCATACCTGCCGATGCCAGACTTCTTAAGAGCGTAAGCCTCAAATGCGAGGAATCAGCCCTCACCGGAGAGTCCGTGCCTTCGGAAAAGGACGCTACAGCGGAAATAGACATCAAATCCCCTCTCGGAGATCGCATAAACATGGTCTATTCGGGATGCACAGTGACTTACGGCACTGCAACCGCCGCTGTTACGGCAACCGGAATGGATACGGAAATGGGAATGATCGCCAATCTTCTCGATTCCGAAACCGAAGGTCAGACGCCTCTTCAATCAAAGCTTGCGCAGCTCGGCAAATATCTCGGCTTTCTTGCGCTCGTTGCGTGTGGAATCATATTTGTCGTAGGGCTCGTTTACGGGATAGAACCGCTTGACATCTTTATGACGGCTGTATCTCTTGCGGTTTCGGCAATCCCCGAAGGGCTTCCTGCGATAGTCACGATAGTGCTTTCCATAGGCGTTCAGCGCATGGTAAAACGAAATGCAATCATAAGGCGTCTCCCCGCTGTGGAAACGCTCGGTTCAGCATCCGTAATATGCTCCGACAAAACGGGAACGCTTACACAAAACAGAATGACACTCGTCAAAGCTTATTTGAAAGGCTTTGATAAGCTCGAAGACATAACCTCCGAAAACTCGGACGAAGTCAAAGAGCTCCTTAAGCTCGGAACGCTGTGCAGCGACGGAAGCGTAATTTTTGCAGATGATAAAGAGCAGCACATCGGTGATCCTACCGAAACCGCAATAGTCTTTGCCGCTCACAAAAACGGTATGTCAAAAGAAGCTCTTTCGGAAAAATACCCTCGTCTCGCAGAGATTCCTTTTGATTCGGATAGAAAACTGATGAGCACGCTCAACGTAATAGACGGCAAAAACATCGTCATCGTCAAAGGTGCTTTTGATGTTATGGCAGAAAGATGCCTTGACGAAGATCTTTCCGACGCAGCACGTTTTAACGAAGAGATGAGCAGAAGTGCTTTACGCGTAATAGCCGTCGCATATAAGGAAATCAAAGACATCCCTACAGAAGTGAGGGCTGATGATTTTGAGAACGGCCTCAATTTCCTCGGGCTCGTCGGCATGATAGATCCGCCGCGCAGCGAGGCAAAGCAGGCAGTCGACATATGCAGAAAAGCAGGCATAAAGCCCGTTATGATAACAGGAGATCATGTGATCACCGCTTCCGCTATTGCCGCAGAGCTCGGAATTTTAATGGACGGCGATCAGGCCGTTACGGGAGCAGCCCTTGACGCAATGACGGATCGCGAACTCGAGGAAGAGGTCGAAAACATATCGGTATATGCAAGAGTTTCTCCTGAAAACAAGATAAGGATTGTCAAAGCATGGCAGAGAAAGGGGCAGGTCGTATCGATGACGGGCGACGGTGTAAACGATGCCCCTGCTCTCAAAGCAGCCGATATAGGATGTGCCATGGGAATAACAGGTACCGATGTTGCAAAAGGTGCTGCTGATATGACATTGACCGACGATAATTTTGCTACTATCGTAGACGCCGTGCGTGAAGGCAGAGGGATCTACGCCAACATCAAAAAAGTCGTCGGATTCCTTCTCGGTACAAATATCGGAGAAGTAATAACGGTCTTCGTTGCAATGCTTTTGTGGCATAAATCGCCGCTTTTGTCGATGCAGATATTGTGGATCAACCTCGTCACAGACAGCCTGCCTGCCATTGCACTCGGCATGGAAG
>JAEXBK010000118.1 GCA_023394035.1 Bacillota bacterium | reverse complement strand
GGCTATATACTCAATTATGCTATATAAAATAAAAAGTAGGACAAAAATAAATGCAGCAAAAATCAGGAACACTTAATGTAGATATGATAAACGGCGGCATAATCAAGCCGATACTCATATTTGCCATACCTATATTTATTTCAAATTTGTTTCAGCAGTTTTATAATACGGTTGATACAATGATAGTAGGGCATGTGCTCGGCGATTCAGCCGTTGCTTCAATAGGGGCGGTATCGCCTGTCTATGAGATGCTTGTTGGCTTTGCGGTAGGTGTTTCGGGTGGACTTTCCATAGTTGCAGCAAGATGCTTCGGTATGCGGGATCTCGAACGCCTGAAAAGAGCATCCGCAAGTGCATTTATAATATCAATTGCAATATCTTTGATTATAACGGCGCTGTCTTTGATTTTGATGACTCCGCTGCTTAAGCTACTCAGAACGCCCGGCGAAATCTTTGCGCAGGCGGAAAATTATATTTATACTATAATCGCCTTTGCGGGAGTGACCGTGCTGTATAACCTTCTTGCATCGCTGATGCGGGCTGTGGGGAACAGCTTTATGCCGCTCGTCTTCCTTATAATTTCATCATGCATCAATGTTGTGCTTGACATCGCATTCGTCAAATACCTCGGAATGGGCGTAAGAGGCGCGGCACTTGCAACTGTTATGGCAGAATCCATATCAGTGATTCTTTCGATAATATACATGATCAAAAAATGCCCGGAGCTCATACCGTCAAAACGCCATTTTCGCATAGAAAAAGACCTGTTTCGCGATATGCTGACACAGGGACTTTCGTCAGGCTCGATATATTGCGTAGTATCAATCGGAACGGTGATACTGCAGTTCGGAATAAACGGCTTCGGAGATGCGATAATTGCGGGACATACCGTAGCAAGGAGGGTATTTGCCGTCCTCAGCATGCCTTTTTCTCCTATAGCACTATCCGCAACGACCTTTGTTTCGCAAAACATGGGCGCATGGCGGTGGGATAGGATAGGAAGGGCAGTCAGGCTCTGCAGCCTCTTGTGCATTGGGATTGCTCTCATATCATGTGCAGGTGTGCTGATATATGCGCGTCAGATGATTACGGGGCTTTCCGGCTCATCCGATGAAGAGCTCATCAAAAACGGCTCACTCTATCTCATGATATCGTCTCCGTTTTATGTCGTGCTTGCGGTACTTGTAATCATGAGAAATTCGCTTCAGGCGATTGGTGAAAAGCTGCTTCCGCTCTTTTCGAGCTTGATAGAGCTTGTAGGGAAGATCCTGTTTGTCGTTTTTATCGTTCCGAAATCGGGATATATGGGAGTTATTTTCTGCGAACCGATAATCTGGTGTTTTATGACGGTGCAGCTGACATATGCGTTTTATAAGGCGTACAGAAAACGCAACAAAAAAAGAAAACCGGAATCCGCTGGGATTCCGGCTCTATAAGCTTGATTATTTTACGAGCTCAAGGATCTGTTCTTTTGGTATGAGACCTACGGAACGCTTTACTTCCTGTCCGTTTTTGAAAACTACAAGAGTAGGAATCGTTGAAACACCAAACTGTGAAGCAAGCTCCATCTGCTCATCGACGTTGATCTTGCCAACCTTGAAATCAGTAGCTTCTTCGGCTACCTGACCTACTATCGGAAGGAGCATCTTGCACGGTCCGCACCATGATGCCCAGAAATCTACGAGTACAGGTACATCGGACTTAAGAACTTCCTGCTCAAAATTTTCTTTTGTGATTGTTAATGCTGCCATTTTTATTTCCTCCTTGGATATGTTACTCAATATTTGTTAGGATCTTATTTAAGATCTTATGCAACGATTCTTTTTCTTCGGTGCTTAGGACTATGCACTTTGTCATCCCGGCAGGGACGCTCAGCGCAAGCTCCTTCAGCGCCTCGCCTTCAGGCGTGATTTCCACGATAAGATTTCTCTCGTCGTTTTCGGATCTGCGCCTCATTATGTAGTTTTTTGACTCAAGCTTCTTAAGGAGCGGGGTAAGTGTCCCGGAATCGAGAAAAAGCTTTTCGCCGAGCTCTTTGACATTTGTCGTTTTGACCTCCCACATTGCCATCATCGTAATGTACTGAGTGTATGTGAGATCAAGCTTATCAAGATACGGCTTGTACCGTCTTACGATCTCCTTCGATGCGGCGTACAGAGGGAAGCATAATTGATTTTCGAGCTTTATTGAATCATATTTACCCATGTCATCTCCTGCTAAACAATTGTTTACAATTCAATTATACACAATCAAAAACTTCCCAAACACTAAAATCTGTTTTTTTTATAAAAATGATGATATAATCGTGATATGAATAAAGAATTGAACGAAAAGAAAATAATAGCCTTTCATACGCTTGGATGCAAGGTTAATCAGTACGAAACGGAAGCAATGAAGGAGCAGTTTAAGAGCAAAGGCTTTGATATTGCGCCGGAGGACAGCTTTGCAGATGTCTACATAATAAATACATGCACGGTGACGAATATGGCGGATCGCAAGTCGCGTCAGTTTATCAGGCGCGCCTTAAGAATGAATCCGAAGGCTTTGATTGCCGTTACGGGATGCTATGCGCAAACAGACCCCGAAGAGGTGGCGTCCATAGAAGGCGTAAACCTTGTGATAGGAAATAATGAGAAGCACGATATTCCGCGCTACATAGCTGAGAAGCTGAATCTTGAGGAACGTGAAGCGTGTAAGCACGAAAGTGCGGAGATATCGGCTGCTGCCTTTGATGAAATGACGGAATACCATTCGAGCGGAGTCATACATGCGATGGACTCGCGTACCCGCGCATACATAAAGATAGAAGAAGGCTGCGACAGATTTTGCAGCTACTGCATAATTCCTTATGCAAGAGGGCGCGTGAGAAGCCGGTCACACGACGAAATCGTAGAAGAAGTGCGTGAGCTGATAAACGCAGGCTTTGTGGAAATAGTGCTTACGGGAATAAACACTGCTCTTTACGGCAAGGATACGGAAGGCGAAAGCCTTGAAACCTTGCTTGCGGCAATAGAAGAAATACCGGGTGATTTCAGAGTTCGCTTAAGCTCTCTTGAGCCTACGGTGGTAGATGTAGAGGATGCGGAGCGCCTGCTGAAATTCAGCAAGCTTTGTCATCATCTTCATCTTTCCGTGCAGAGCGGCTCGGACAAGATCCTGAGATCCATGAACAGAAAATATACGCGTGCCGATTATCTCGAAATCGTCGAGACTCTGAGGCGTTTTGACCCGCTGTACGGAATATCTACAGATATAATAGTAGGCTTTCCTGGCGAGGACGATGCTGACTTTGAGGACAGTCTGTCGATAACGGATGCCTCTGAATACGTAAGGGTACACGCCTTCAAATACTCACCGAGACGCGGTACAAAGGCGGCGGCTATGGAATGCAGGGTAGACGGAAACATCAAAAATGACAGGGCAAAGCTTCTTGCAAAACGCGCGGATGATGTGTCGCTTTCATTCAGAACCAAATGCATCGGTTCGGAGACCGGAGTTTTGTTCGAAGAAAAAACAGGCAAAAGCATAATGGCGGGATATGCCGATAACTATGTAAGAGTTTATGCAGACTTTGATGAAGAATGTATAGGCAGGCTCGTGAAGGTGAAGCTTGCCGGAATATATAAAGACGGAATGAAAGGAGAATTATTGTAATGAACTGTGTATTTTGTTCAATTGCCAATCATGATATACCGTCAAGAACGGTATATGAGGACGATAAGCTGATATGCTTTCATGACCTTGAGCCTCAGGCTCCGGTTCACGTCCTTATAGTGCCGAAAAAGCATCTTGCGTCGCTTGACGCTGCGACTGAAGAGGATAGCGAGCTGCTCGGATACATAATGCTCAAGATAAAGGACATAGCTGCGGAGCTGGGTCTCGAAAACGGTTATCGCGTTGTAATAAACAACGGTGAGGATGCCTTCCAGACGGTAAAGCACCTGCACGTTCATATTTTGGGCAAGCGCAGACTGCTGTGGCCACCGGGCTAAAATAGTGCTTGCTTGTTTTGTGTTTTGATAGTATAATACTTGCATTGCATTAGACCTGTTCACAGCTTACTATTTCAAAAAAGGCAGGAGGTGATTCAGATATGGCACAGGTTATAGTCAGAGAAAACGAAAGCTTGGAGAGCGCTCTTAAGAGATTCAAGAGATCATGCGCAAGAGACGGCGTTATGGCAGAGGTCAGAAAGAGAGAGCATTACGAGAAGCCAAGCGTAAAGAGAAAGAAGAAATCCGAGGCTGCAAGAAAGAAAGCCAGGAAGAATTAATATGACTCTGAAGGAACAACTGATGGCCGATTTCAAACAGGCAATGAAGGATCATGACGATATTCGAAAGAACACGGTGAACCTTGCCAGAGCGGCAATCAAACAATATGAAGTTGACAACAGAGAAGAACTTGATGATGCCGGGATCGTATCTATACTGCAGAAGCAGGTTAAGATGCGGACTGACGCTTTAGCTGACTTTGAAAAAGCCGGCAGAACAGATCTGATCGACGCTTACAAGGCTGAGATCGCAGTGCTTCAGAAGTATCTTCCTGAGCAGATGTCGTTAGCTGAGATAAAGACCGTAGTTGCAGAGACTGCAGCAGCACTTGGAATAGAAGGCGGCAAGCAGAATATGGGCAAGCTTATGGGAGCTGTAATGGCTAAGACAAAGGGCGTTGCAGACGGTAACACTGTCAGAGGCGCGGTTCAGGAATTTCTGTCGTAGATGCAATATGCTTGAACACTTGAGACGGATCTTGTATCCGTCTCTTTTGATATTCCGAAAATAAATGGCTTTTGTGGCATATATTTGTTGACTTTAGTAGAAGCGGCATAGTATATTTTATATGTTATACAAAACGAACTTGAAATAATACAATTTTTTAGGAGAAGAAACTTTATGAACAAAGTAATTAGTGAACTGTCGATTGCAAATAATTTTACCGCTGACGATAAATCGTCAAGTACATTCGGCGTCAAGAGCGGATTTCCGCTTATAGTGACATTCGAAGGGAACTTATATAAAATTATATTCTCACTGACGAACGGAACGTTTCCTAATATTACAGATCTGAAAAGACTCGTAAAGGAGTCGAAAAATATTGCAAATGTTGCAGTAAGAGGATACCGCGTTGAGTTTACGACCAAGAGCGGACTGACGAAAGCTGCCACCATCGAAAAGATAAATGGGGCTATTGACGATGCGGTAAACTTCCTTTACACTAACGGATATTCATCATGCTGCGAAAAGACCGGTGAAATATCACAGGTTGAGGGGTATGTAGTATCGGGCGTTCCCCAGCTTCTTTCGGAAAGCAGCTTTGCTGCGATTTCGTCGGAACTTACATTTAACGAGCAGAATATTTCCATGAAAAAAGAAAACTTACTCGGCGGAATAGTAGGAGCCCTTCTCGGTTCACTTATAGGCGTGGCCGCAATAGTAATAATTGCACAGCTCGGATATGTTTCCGTTTGGAGCGGAGTGATCATGGGTGTATGCACGGTAAAGGGCTATTCTCTTCTTGCCGGCAAATTTACTAAAAAGGGTATCATCATATCATTGATCGTTATGGCAGTGATGATATACATCGGCAATAACCTTGATTGGGCGATTGCAATCATGAGAGAACTGAATTCGAGCTTTTACGAAGCATTTTCATCCGTAGGCGATATAGTAGAGTACTCGGGACTTCAGAGCAATTATTCAACAAATCTCGCTATGCTGTATCTGTTCTCTGCAATCGGAGCAATTCCTACAGTAATCATTTCCTTCAAGAACATGAAGAACAAAAATATATCCTACAAAATCTAATATGGCAGCGGTTAGCTGAAGTGAAATCAAAAAAGGCTCGTCTATAAAGTGAAGGCGTGCCTTTTTGATTTTGTTTTAATGTCTTTGATGGTTGATATGACTCAAGATTAGCTATATAATTAATATGGAATAATATGTTTAATGACGGAGGCGCATTTGGCAAATAACGATAAGGATTTTTTCAGAGTTGAGATACAGGAAGGCATAGACAGATCGGAGCTTTTCGGCAATCTTGATGTGAATCTGAAAGAGGTAGGCGAATCTACGGGAACCGAAATTTTTCAGAGGGATAACGAACTCCTTATAAGGGGAGAAAATCCCGAGATTGCAGCGAGGATATTGCGGGATTTGATGTACGTAATTGAAACGGGAGAGCATATAGATGCACAGAAGGTGAATTATGTCATTGCCTTGAACAAGGACGGCGGTTCATACAGAGAAAGCCTTGCAAGCAGAGACATAATATGCTTTACAAGCCGCGGCAAGCCGCTTAAGGCAAAAACCGTAGGGCAGAAATCATATGTCAATGCTATCAAAAAGCACGATGTTGTTTTCGGGATCGGACCTGCAGGTACGGGTAAAACATATCTTGCCGTCGCAATGGCGGCAAACGCATACAAGAATAAGGAAGTGCTGAGAATAATTCTGACGCGCCCGGCAGTCGAGGCGGGAGAGAGTCTCGGCTTTCTTCCGGGAGATATGCAGGAGAAGGTGGATCCTTATTTGAGACCGCTCTATGATGCGCTCTACGATATACTCGGAAGAGAAAATGTGATGCGTCTTAGAGAAAAAGAGGTGATTGAGATAGTTCCGCTTGCATATATGAGGGGAAGGACGCTCGATAACGCGTTTATCATCCTTGACGAAGCTCAGAACACCACACGCGAGCAGATGAAGATGTTCCTTACGAGGATGGGCTTCGGTTCAAAGGTCGTAGTTACGGGTGATGTGACGCAGATAGACCTCCCGAAAGGCAAGAAAAGCGGTTTGATAGAGGCCGAGAAGATACTCAAGGGTGTCAAGGGGCTTGACTTTTGTTATCTAAGGGACGTAGACGTTATAAGGCACGAAATGGTAAAACGCATAATCAATGCGTACGACAGATATATATCAAAATACGAAGAGAGCGAGAACGACAGATGAACATATATTTTTCCGAAGAAGAACATGCATCCAAAGAAATAACAGAGCTTATGGAGAAATCGGCAAAGGCGTGTCTTGATGCCGAAGAGATTGACGAAGAGAGATGCGAGCTGTCTGTCACATTTGTATCAAAGGAAGAAATAAAGGCACTCAACAGAGACTACAGGGGAAACGATAAGGTGACGGATGTATTGTCGTTTCCTCAATATGAGAGCATAGAGGATTTTCCCGAGTTAGGTGAGATATGTCTCGGGGATGTTGTCATATGCAGAGAACAGGCGGAAGAGCAGGCGGAAGAGTTCGGGCATTCTTACGAACGGGAGATAATATATCTTTTTACGCACAGCGTGCTTCATCTTCTTGGCTACGACCATATGGAGGATGACGAGAAGGCTTTGATGAGAAAGCGTGAAGAGGAAGTGATGACTTTGCTCGGTCTTGAAGAGCCGAAGAAGTGTGAGGAAAATAATATGAACGATAAGGAATTGTTCAGAATCGCCGTAAAAGCTATGGAAAATGCGTATGCCCCGTTTTCGAATTTCAAGGTCGGAGCGGCGCTGCTTTCCAAGACAGGCGAGGTGTTTACGGGAGTGAATGTCGAAAATTCATCATATGGCGCAACTATATGCGCAGAGCGAACGGCATGTACAAAGGCGGTATCGGAGGGCGTGAGGGAATTTGAAGCCATAGCCATAACGGGTAACGGCAAAACCGCATGGCCTTGCGGCATATGCAGGCAGTTCCTGTATGAATTTGCACCGGAACTTAAGGTAATAACGGGAGAGGACGAGGATCACCTCGTTTCGTATAAGCTTAACGAGCTTTTGAAAGAAGGATTCAGACTCTAATGAAATCAGGATTTGCAGGAATAATAGGAAGACCTAATGTGGGTAAATCTACGCTGCTTAACGCCATACTTGGCGAGAAAATTGCGATAACCACCGACAAACCTCAGACGACAAGAAATATAATTCGCGGAATATACACGAAAACGGATGATGAGCATGACGACGGCGTGCAGATCGTATTTATCGACACTCCGGGAATTCACAAAGCACATAACAAGCTCGGAAGTGCCATGACGGACTCAGCTATAAATACTTTCAAGGAAGTTGACGTGATTTTGTTTATTGTAGATGGAAGTCCGGAGAAGGGTAAGGGCGACAAATACATCCTTGAGATGATAAAGAATGTAGAAACGCCCAAGATACTCGTCATAAACAAAATAGACGAGATGGATCCGGCGGAATTTAAGGCTACATATGATGCGTATGATGATCTGGGCGTATTTGATAAGATATTCGGTGTATCAGCCCTAAAGGGGATGCACGTCGATGAACTCGTACAAGGCGTCGAGGCTTACATGGAAGAAGGACCTATGTTCTTCCCGGAGGATATGATAACCGACCATCCGGAGAGATTTATAGTTAGCGAAATCATACGCGAGAAGCTTTTGATGTATCTGTCGGAGGAAGTGCCTCACGGCGTGGCTGTTGAAATAGAAAGCTATAAGGAAAACGAGAGAATCACAGAAATCGGCGCTGTCATCTACTGTGAACGGAAGTCACACAAGGGGATAATAATAGGCAAGCAGGGCAAAAAACTTAAAGGAGTGGGAAAGAGCGCGAGGCTTGAGATAGAAGCACTTCTCGGAACAAAGGTTTTCCTTGAGCTTTGGGTAAAGGTAAAAGAAAACTGGAGAGATTCGGATATTGCGATTTCCAACTTCGGATATAACGAAAGCAGGGACTGATAATGTATACTGATACCGAAGGTATCGTACTCAGCCAGATAAATATAGCGGGCGGAAGGCGTATGATCCATATTTTCA
>JAEXBK010000004.1 GCA_023394035.1 Bacillota bacterium | reverse complement strand
GCGGCTGTACATTTGAAGACAGAAGCAAGATCGAATTCATCGATGAGCTTGATGAGGACGATTGCGTAGCACGCAGACTTGAAAAGGTCGAAAAATACCTCGACGGCAAAGCTATCAAGCCTGAGATGGAATGGTGCGGAGACGGCGTAGTTCTCATGACAATGATGATCCCTACAAACGTCAGAACGGCAGAAGCTGTTGCTCTTGAGATCGGACGCAAGCTCGGTCTTGACAGCCCTGAGGTTACAAGTAAGGAAATCATGCAGGAAGCTGAAGGTACGCGTATCGAAATGAAGGGTAAGGTTCTCTTCGATGTCGATCCTGAAGGACTCGAAATTCCACCTGAACCACATCACCTTCCTGACGAAATTCTCTACAAGGAATTCAAGGATCATCCGATGATCGTAGTATGCGGAACAGTCGGCGATGACGAACACTCGGTAGGACTCCGTGAGATAATCAACATCAAGCACGGCGGAATCGAAAAGTGGGGAATCAAGGTTAACTACCTCGGAACCTCCGTACCTGTAGAAAAGCTCGTAGACGCTGCGGTAGAGCTTAATGCAAGCGCTATCCTCGCTTCGACGATTATTTCACACGACAATATTCACTACAAGAACATGACTCGTATAAACGAGCTTGCTGTCGAAAAGGGAATCCGTGACAAAGTAATCATATGCGCGGGCGGAACCCAGGTAATTCCTGATGACGCTAAGAAGACCGGAATAGACGAAGGCTTCGGACGTGATTCACATGGTATAGATGTCGCTACATTCCTTGCTGAAGAGGCAATGAGAAGAAGAGGCGAACTCAAGCCGGGCGAAAAGGCTGACCAGAAATAAGAATAATACTCTTAACGGCAAGGGGCGGGCATAAAGCCCGCCCTGCTTATTGGAGTTCCAGAAAGGGAAATGATGAAAGTAGACGTTTTAGTTGCTGAAATAGGTTCTACAACGACTGTAGTAAATGCCTTCAAGGGTCTTGGAACCGATGACCCCGAATTTTGGGGACAGGGACAGGCGCCGACTTCGGTACTTGAAGGTGACGTAAGGGTCGGACTCAGAGGTGCAATAGAAGACCTCTGCAGGAACAAAGGCATCGAAAGCATCGAATACGATGAGATGCTTGCAACATCGTCCGCCGCAGGCGGTCTTAAGATGACTGTACACGGTCTAGTGTACGATATGACGGCAAAGGCCGCAAAGGAGGCTGCGCTCGGAGCGGGCGGAATCATACACTTTATTACGGCGGGAAGACTTCGCCGCACAGACATAGCGAAAATTAAGGAGATAAAGCCGAACCTGATTTTGATAGCAGGGGGCGTCGATTACGGCGAAAGAGATACGGCTCTCGATAATGCTGAAATGATAAGGTCGATGGGTCTTAATACTCCTATAATTTATGCGGGAAATATCGAAAACCACGATGAAATGAAGCTGATCTTCGACGAAAAAAGCGGTCAGCAGCTTTATATTGTAGATAATGTTTATCCTAAAATAGATGAACTTAATGTAGAACCGTGCAGGAAGGTTATACAGGACGCTTTTGAGCAGCATATAACGCACGCTCCGGGCATGGAGCATGTGCGCGATATGGTAAGCGGGCCTATAATTCCTACACCGGGATCGGTAATGGAAGCGACAAAGGTTCTGTACGACTGCCTCGGAGACCTTATGGTGCTCGATGTCGGCGGTGCAACGACGGATCTTCATTCGGTCGCGGTAGAATCCGATAAGATTGCGAGACTTATGATCTCTCCTGAGCCGAAGGCGAAGAGAACGGTAGAAGGTGATCTTGGCGTATATGTAAACCGACTCAAGGTTATCGAATCCATAGGCGAGGAAAAGCTCAGAGAAGAGCTCGCAAAGGAAGGCGTTGATTTTGATAAAACGCTCGAAAGCTATGTCGCCATTCCGAAAAATGAGGGCGAAATCAAATTGGTTGAGCGTCTTACGACCGAGGCTGTGCTCAGAGCTACGGAAAGACATGCGGGAAGGCTTCGCCATATATACGGTCCGAGCGGAAGAAGCACGGTAGCGGAAGGCAAGGATCTTACGCAGGTAAAATACATTATCGGGACAGGAGGAGCCTTGACAAGACTTCCTCACAGAATGGAAATCATGAAAAAAATCGCCGAGGCTAATGACGGCGGCATGATGCTGTTCCCGAGCGAACACGCAAAAATACTCGTTGATAACGATTACATAATGGCTTCTCTCGGCGTCCTCTCGACGCGTTACCGTGAGGCCGCAATAAAGCTGATGGAGAAGAGCCTTGATTTCAAATTCCCGGCAAAAGAGGGGGCTCGCGATTCCGTTTCTGCAGCCATGGCCGAGGCTGAAATGCTCGCTGCCGAAAATGCCGCAAAGGAAGCCGAAAACGAAAAGCACATAAAGGCTATGGAAGCGATGGGCTATGACATGAGCGATTACAAGGGCGATGTGCAGGTTACATCGAGCAAAGAGGATCTGGAAAATGCCGCAAGGGAAGCCGAGCAGATGACGAAAAACGCTCGCACCGAAGCGCAGAGCGATGAGCTTCCGCTTTGTAGCGACGGACTTCCTATGTGTAACAGGGAATGTAAGACGTGCAGCAGAATCCACTGTCCTCACAGAAGGGCGAACTGTCAGATGGTAGGGAGGTAAAAATGTACCCAAGAATCAACATAGACTTAAATAAACTTAACCAAAATCTTAATGCGGTAGCAGACATAACAGAGCGCGGCGCATGCTCGCTGGCAATAGTTACAAAGGGCATGTGTGCGGATCCGGAGCTTCTCAAGCTTATATGCGCATCGCAAAGAGTCGATATAGTTGCAGACTCAAGGATCAAAAACATCGCGGGTTTTGCCGATCTTGTACAGGGAAGCGGTAAAAAGACTCTGCTTCTGCGTATACCTATGCAGTCGGAGCTTGCGGAAGTCGTAAAATATGTCGATATCTGCTTTATTTCGGAGATGTCAACGATAAGGCTTTTGAACGAAGAGGCTGCTAAGCAGGGAAAACGCCAGAACATAGTTTTGATGATCGATATGGGAGACCTTAGAGAGGGTATGTTCTTCCAAAACCGCGAGCTTATAGACGAGGCTGTAAAGGAGATTTTGACGCTTGAGAATGTCAACCTTTACGGAGTCGGTGTAAACCTCACATGCTATGGAGCGATTATTCCGAAGTACGATAACCTGAACGGTCTTGTTCGGATTGCAAGGGAGCTCGAAGAGAAATTTGATATCAAGTTCGAAATGATTTCCGGAGGAAACTCAAGCTCGATATATCTGATCGACAAGGGAGAGCTTCCGGAAGGTATAAATAACCTGAGACTCGGCGAGTCGTTCCTGCTCGGAAACGATACGGCATACTCGACGAATATTGCCGGAACTACGGACGACGCACTTATATTAAGTGCCGAAATAGTTGAGCTCAAGGAAAAACCTTCACTTCCTATCGGAGAAGTCGGCGTTGATGCCTTCGGCGAAAAGCCTTACTACGAGGATCGCGGAATCATGAAGAGAGCGATAATTGCAATAGGCAAGCAGGATACCGATCTCGGAAGCATGGAGCCTCTCGATCCACAGATTGAGATCATGGGAGGAAGCAGCGATCATGTGATCCTTGATCTTACGCACTGCGACAAAGAATACAAAGTCGGTGATGTAGTTGACTTCAAGCTCGGATACGGCGGTATGCTCAAGGTTATGACGAGCAGCTATGTCGAAAAACACTATGTAAAATAACCACAAAATCAAGGCGCCCGCTCCAAAATACCGCGGGCGCTCTTTTATTACGAATTTATTAAAGTATTTTATCATTCAGGGTTTGACTTCCATTTTGCATAACTATGTGTTATTATAAATAATGTACGAAATAGTAAACAAAATTCGGAGACTTAACCATGTCCAGAAGAAATAGAAATATATTTTCAAAAAAACGCACAGGGCAGCGCGTAAGAGAGGCGCTTGTAATCGCACTTCTTATCATCGCGATTATTGTGGTGCTCGCATTCCTTTACTTTAACCTGTTCGGAACCGCATCCAAGGTTCAGCTAAAAGAAAATCTTACGGCAGAGATAGGATCGACGGCACATGTTTCGGACTACATAGAGAAGATTTCGGGCGGTGAGCTTGTAGAGGATATTGCCGTAGACACCTCAAAGCTCGGCAAGACCAAATGCGAGATCGGGCTCGATATAGGCGGAAATGCGAGACTGTATGATTTTGAGGTCGAGATCGTCGATACGACCGAGCCTACGATAGAGGCGCCTGATTCGATGACTGTTTTGATGGCAAGCGGATTTGAAATTTCATCAAAGGTGAAGGCGACGGATAACTCGGGCAGCGAACCGAAGACGGAATATAAGGGAGATTACGATGTCAATAAGGCGGGAGAGTATACCGTTACCGTCAATGCCGCCGATGCTTCCGGAAACATAGCCCAAAAGGAAATCGCAGTCAAGGTAATCGACATAAGCAAAGAGCCGGGAGACATAGAATTCCTTACAGGTAAGGGCTTTACCGCAACGAGAAAAGACGGCATAACAACGATTGACGGCATCATTATAGCGAACAAGACCTTCAGCGTGCCGGAAAGCTACTATCCGGGCGGCATCAAAAACGACGCTTGGGATGCGTGGGATGAGATGGCAACGGCGGCCTCAAGGGACGGAATAAGCTTATTTATCGTGAGCGGCTTCAGGTCATATTCGATGCAGAGCAGACTTTACAACAGCTATGTCTATGAGAGCGGACAGGCTGAGACCGATACATTTTCAGCGAAGCCGGGATATTCGGAGCACCAAATCGGATATGCGATGGATTTGAACCTGGTAGAAGATTCGTTTGCCGAAACGCCGGAGGGTAAGTGGCTTATGGCGAACAGCTACAAGTACGGATACATCCTCAGATATCCTGAAGGAAAGCAGGAAATAACCGGATATATTCCGGAAGCATGGCACTACCGTTTTGTGGGCAAGGAGCTTGCAAAAACCCTGTATAACGAAGGCAAATGGATAACGCTTGAGGAATACTTCGGTATCCCAAGCAAGTATGCGGAATAGAGAAAACAAAACCGGGCGAAATTTTCCGCCCGGTTTTTATGGTAAAGCATAACAACTGCCATACCCTTATTTAAGGAGCGATTTACTGTAAAAATAGAACTGCTTAAACTTTTGCGAAATTAACTTCGCATCCGTATGTATTGCAGCTTGCTTGTCGCGGTGACATCAACACATATTAACAACACTAAGCTATGATTTCGGAGGAAACAATGACCGTCAGATACTTATATCAGATTTATCAATGGTGTTTGGTTTGCGGAATGCTGCAATTTTGATTTTGCATATCTACCAGCGAATCGAATTAAGGAACATCATGAGCGGATTGCTGTCGTAGAAGAACGATGCAATATGGCTCTCTCTCACTACCGTTACTATAGGTGCGGAGGTGTCCGGATCCATAAAGCTTATAGCCGTAGTAAACAGAAGCGTTATTACGCATACATAAAGCGTTCCCTTAAGGAGCCCGAAGAGGAAGCCCAAAAAGCCGTTGATAAGGGCGATAGGAGTATCCTTTTTCTTGCCGGACATTGCGTGCGATAACAGCTTTGTTATGATTAAAAGTACGATCATTATTATTATAAACGAAAATACCATGAGAAGTGTTTCGCCGAGGGAAGCAGAGAGCTTTGTCGCTATGTCCTCGGTGTATTCTTTATATGCGTCTCGTAGCTGAACGGGAATGAGCGTAAAAAACTTATCACCGACAAGCGCAGACGTAAGCATAATTTGCATATGATCGGAGATGCTCGCATTTATAGCCGTATGATTCGATAGAAACGATGCCAAGGGCGATGCGAACAAAAATGAACCTACAACGCATATTGTCAGCCTGAAAAAGCTGAAAACCGAGCCGACGAACCCTTTTCTCCAGCACAAAACGGCAGTGAGAAGCACGATAAACAAAAGGCTGATATCTATTATGATGCTGGCGGTGCTGCCCGATGAACTGAACATGGAGCCTCCTAAAAACTGAATAATCTAAGAAATTTAATACAATATAATGATACTTGAAAATATGCAATCATGCAAGTAAATTCGGTTCGAAGGATTTGATATTTGGTTTTTACTTGAACAGAGGGCTATTTTGTGATAACATTTATGGGTATATGAAAATGTTTATGGAAGAGGCAATTGAAGAGGCTAAGAAGGCTGCGGAAATGGGAGAAATTCCTGTCGGTGCGGTAATCGTCAGAGACGGTGAGATCATTGCAAGAGGTCATAATATGACAGAGACTCTGAAGGATCCGACGGCTCATGCCGAGATAATGGCGCTCAGAGAGGCGGCATCGCTTCTCGGTGGTTGGCGGCTTATAGGCTGCGACATGTATGTGACGGTTGAACCGTGCTGTATGTGTGCAGGTGCTCTCGTGTGGTCGAGAATCAATAAACTTTTTATAGGAGCCATGGACCCGAAGGCGGGAGCCTGCGGCTCTTTATACAACATCGCCTGTGATGAGCGGCTTAATCATCGCATAACTGTAGAAACGGGGCTCATGGAAGAGGATTGTTCGACTCTCATGAAGGATTTCTTCCGCGGGCTGAGAAATAAGAATTATAATTCGGAGGACAACAAAAGATGAAAAAAACCGGTATAGTGATCATAATAGCAGTGCTTATAGTATCACTTTTCTCGATTACCGCATATGCCGAAAGCAAATTTGAGCTTGCGGAGAGCTATCCTGAAGACGGACAGACAAATACTTCCGTAGAGAACCTCGGAGTCAAGCTGACCTTTACAACACCGGTTGGTGCAAAGGAAAATCAGGAAGCGAACAGAAAATGCTTTGAGCTCGTAGACAGCGAGGGCAAGGTGATGGAATCGAGCGTATATTTCAATCCTAAGGAGCCTACACAGGTTCTTGTCCTCTACGGAACGAATCAGAAGCAGGGACCGGTAAAAGGCAACTCGGAATATTCCCTTAGGATAAGCGGCAACTTTATGGATGATGCCGGCGATACACTCGGAAAAGACTCAACAATCAAATTTAAGACCCTCAATCAGTCCTTAAACACAAAGGTGTATTTTGTAATGATGGCTTTGATGATGGTCGGAATGATATTCTTCACCTCCAAGCAGGCTAAGAAGCAGTTTGCGGAGCAGAAGAACAGCGTAGAGACTAATGACACCTTCAATCCTTACAAAGAAGCTAAACGCACGGGTAAACCGCTTGCCGAGGTTATAGCGCAGCACGAGAAGGAAGTTGCAAAGCGCGAGGCTAAGGCTGCAAAGGAAGCGGCAAAGAACGCCGAAGACGATTTTGAGGAAGAAATAGAAGAGGATAACGGAAATTATAAGGTCAAGGGACCTAAGCCTATCGCACCGGCGGGAGGAAAGACGATCTCCGGCAGAAAAGCTCTTGCGGAGGCAAGGGCAGCCGAAGAAGAACGCCTCGCAAAGAGAAGAGCGGCAGCGAAACGCAAGAAGTAGCATACGATAATGGGCGGTCAGCCGCTCATTTTCGCTTTTACACTTTGGATATCAGAAGGTTCGGTCATGGGAAACAGTATTTTGATATATTCATATGCCAAAATCAATCTGTCGATAGACGTAGGGGAACCGCTTCCTTCGGGCATGCATCCGGTTGATATGATAATGCATCAGGTATCGTTTCACGATGAGGTCAAGGTTTCACTCAGCGAAGGGAACGGAAAGATAAGCCTCGAAACAAATCGCCGGTATCTTCCTGTAGACAGCAGGAACATAGCATACAAGGCGGCGGAGCTTATGCAGAGCAGGTTTCCGGCAAAGAGCGGCTCGGAGGATATTCATATTGCAATAAAAAAGAACATCCCGGTTGCGGCAGGGCTCGCCGGCGGAAGCGGAAACGGTGCAGCGGTAATACATGCGCTTAATACGATGTGGCGGCTGAACCTTTCGCTCCTCGAAATCCTGGAGCTGTGCGCGGAGCTCGGCTCTGACGTACCGTTTTGTGCGGCAGGTCAGGCGTTTTCAAACTACGTGCTACCGAAGAAGATTCGTAAGGATTCACTTGCATTTTCGTGCGCAAGAGCTAAGGGAACGGGCACGGAGCTCAGCAAGGCTGCACCCCTGAAGGCGTTTGTTGTATTCGCAAAGCCGCCGATAGGCGTTTCGACCAAGAAGGTCTATCAGGGCATAGACGATGTAAGCATAGATGAAAGACCGAATAATGATATTTTGTCAGCGGCGCTTTTGAGCGGGGACAGACAAACGGTTTACTCACAGATGATAAATGTCCTCGAAAACTATACGCTTAACGCAGAACCAAAAGTATTTGAACTTAAATCTCTGATGGAGAAAAAACTTAAAGGTGCCAAAAAGGTTCTTATGAGCGGAAGCGGACCGACCGTATTTGCCCTTTTTGATAAAAGGGAGGAAGCGGTCTCGGCTGCGAAGCTGCTCAGAAGTCATGGATATGAAGCATATCGTTGCAGAACGACCATATGAAAGAAGGGTAATTGAGTATGAACATTGAGCTGCAGAACCACCGTCCTCTCAGGGAGATCGTATACGAGGAACTGAAAAAAAGAATCATGACCGGAGCTATCAGACCGGGGAAACGCATGATGGAGATAAACCTTGCAGAGGATATGGGTGTATCGAGAACACCTGTAAGAGAGGCAATCAGAAAGCTTGAACGCGAAGGACTCGTCACTATAGAGCCGCGCAAGGGTGCTTATGCATCCAATATATCCGTAGATGATATGGTGGGATTGCTGATCGTAAGAGAGGATCTCGAAGGACTGGCGGCGGAGCTTACAGCGGCAAGAATCAACGATGAAATAATAGAAGACTTGGAAGCTATCACGAATTCCTATGCGGAAGCCATAAAGAACAACGATACGGAAAAGATGATAGCCTTCGATGAGCTTTTTCACAAGCACATAGTGGCTGCAAGCGGCAACAAGACGCTTATTCACTTCAGCACAATGGTTCAGGAGCTTGCCCTGAGATTCAGATACCTATATTACGACAACTTTTCACGCTACGAGAATATGTCGAGCCAGCATCACTCGATAATAGACGCCATCAAAAGCGGCAACTGCACAGAGGCAAGGCGCGTGGCATCGGAGCATGTCAACAAATTGAAGGAATTCGTTATACAGGAGGGCGAGACTGCTTTTAAGAATCACAAAGGTGCGAGAAAATAGAATAATAGTTAAACCTATATAACAGGAGAGCTGCCTCACTCAGAGACAGCTCTTTTATATATTTTAGTTCCCTGTCAAAACCGTTTCGAGATCTACTGTTTTCTCGTCGCGTATGACGGTAACTTTGATTTTTTCGCCCGGCTTATGCTTGAGAAGCTCGGATCTGAGGTCGGCTTCAGATGTTATCTGGGAATCGCCTACATAGTAGAGCATATCACCTTTTTTGAAGCCTGCCGCAGAAGCTTCCTTGCCTGCGACCTCTGCAATATAGATTCCTGTGTGTCTTACGCCGTACCTCTGAGCATTTTCGATGCTCGTGAGATCGAGAATCTTTACCCCGAGCAGCGCACGACCTGTGACTTTGCCGCTTTCGATAAGCTGTTTGCCTACATCTGCAGCCTGATTGATCGGGATTGCAAAGCCGAGACCCTCGACATCGGAGCCCGATGATTTTGCAACGACAATTCCGATGAGGTGTCCGCTTCCGTCAAAGAGCCCGCCGCCGGAATTTCCCGGATTGATAGATGCATCGGTCTGGAGAAGGGACATGTTCTTTCCCTCGACTGCAAGCGTTCTGTCAAGCGAGCTGATGATGCCTGTGGATGCCGAGCCTCCGAGCTGACCGAGCGGATTTCCTATTGCGACCGCAAGGTCTCCAACTTGCAGTGAACTGCTGTCTCCGTATGTTGCTGCGGTAAATCCGCTTCCTTCGATTTTGAGGATGGCGACATCCGTAAGCTCATCGGCACCTATAAGCTCTGCCGTGTATTCCTTGCCCTCCTTTGTTGTAACTGTTATCGTATTTGCACCGTTAATGACATGAGCGCAAGTCATTATATATCCGTTGCTGTCGACGATGACACCGGAGCCTGCACCCTTCTTTACATAGTTGCTCATCCATGTGTCGTTTGAAATGGATTCGGTTCTTATTTCGACGACGGCGTTTTTGTTCATCTCTATGATTTCCTGCACGGACTTGTTCGCATCTGTAGATTTTGCAAGCGTATAGTTTGTTGCGGAAACGGAGGATGAAGAGCCGTTCATAACGGTTTTGTCAAAAGCGCCGAGTGCCTTTAGACCGCCTAATGTGAGTCCTGAGGACGCTATCATGCAGCAGATTAAACCTGCGGCAAAAGCTTTGCGCGAGACGAACTTAGGCTCTTTTTTCTTCTTTGGCGGATCGGGTACAAATTCTTCTGCCGGCTCGGTCTGAGCTTCAAAATCCTTCTGATAGTAATAACTGTTCTCGTCATTTGCGAATGGCTTGAAATGCTGGGCTTCGTCGTCGTCAAAAAGTCGCGTTCTGTTGACCTCGCGTTCGAGGGCAAGCGGGTCCGTGTAGCCTGCATTCGAATCGCTATTTGCGGATACTTCGTTTGCATCAAAGCTTTCGCCGAATTCTTCGTTTGTTTTCTTCATATCTTCCATAAGAGTACACCTCTTTCTTTAGGTAATGCTATAAGGGATAGATACCCTTCGTAGCTTGAATTATAGTTACAGAATATGACTTTTGTGTGATAAAGCTGTTAAGTATGGGCAATAATATTATAATGATAAAATGTATACATCATATTTATACAACACCTGACGCGTTTTTTATGATAAAATATTGAGTTAGTATTTAAGTTAAGGAAGGGAACAAAATGGAGAAGATCGGAGTTATTTTCGGGGGCAATTCAGGAGAACACGAAGTATCGCTGATGTCTGCTGCGGCAGTAATTTCGGCAATAGATGAGACCAAGCACGAGGTCATCAAAATTGGCATAACCAAAGAAGGTAAATGGCTGAGATATGACGGACCCGTAGAGAAAATTCCTTCCGGAGAATGGAGCCGCGAGGGAAAGGACATAAGCGTATGGAGTCTTAATAAAATGATAGACTTTGCTTTTCCTGTGCTTCACGGAAGCTGCGGCGAAGACGGGACGATGCAGGGTCTTCTTGAGATAATGGACATCCCTTATGCGGGATGCGGAGTGCTCGCATCGGCGCTTTGTATGGACAAGGCTGCGGCAAAGGATATATTTGAACTAAACGGCATCAACACATGCAAATACTTGCTCGTATATTCGGCAGAGGTGGATAAGGACGCCGACGCTGTTGCAACAGATATAGAAAACAGAATACCCGGAGCTGTATTTATCAAACCGTCAAATATGGGATCGAGCATCGGTATATCGAAGGCAAAGAACCATGACGAAATCGTGCGTGCGCTCAGGCTTGCTGCATCATATGACAGAAGAATAATTGTTGAGCAGGCGGTGACGGCACGCGAAATAGAGGTTGCCGTAATCGGGAACGAATATCCGGAAGCTACAGATCCCGGAGAAATCATAGCGGCCTCTGAGTATTACGATTATGAATCAAAATATACGGACGGGTCGGGAACGCTTCTCGAAATACCGGCACAGCTTGAGCCGGAGCTCAAAAATAAAATAAAGGAGCTGGCTGTAAAAGCCTACAAAGCTGCAGACTGTGCAGGCTTTTCGAGGGTTGACTTCTTTGTTGACAGACGCACGGGAGAGGTTTTGATAAACGAGATAAACACGATACCGGGATTTACAAAATACAGCATGTTTCCGGTTTTATGGAAGAACTCGGGAGTAGGGTTTACGGAGCTGGTCGAAAGGATAGTGGAATTTGGATATGAGAGATATAACGATAAAAATAACAGGAAAGCGTTTCGTGGGTGAGGAAACGGAAGATGAAATGGAGTTCGTGAGCGACGCCAAGATGTACGATCGAAACGGAGCAAAGTACTTCCTTTATGACGAAAGTGAGTTTTCGGGGTTTCCGGGCTGCAAGACGAGCCTTAAGCTGACGGAAAAGAGATTGAGGATGAAGCGCATGTGCACGGGAGAAGACAATCTCGGAAGTGAGCTTATATTTGAAGAGGGCAAACGCTTTGTCAGCCGTTACAATACTCCTTATGGGGCGATGGATATGGAAGTTCTGACGACATCAATAAATAATGAACTTACCCCGGAAGGCTTCGGGCGTATAACGCTTGATTATAATATAAGTCTGCAGGGGCTTAGCGAGGGAAGAAATCGCCTTGACATTGAGATCTTACAGTGATAATATCTATTTTTGAAAATCTGGGGGCAGCCAAACAGGAGGCAATATGACGAAGAAAGGTTTTGATGCAGAAAAATATTTAGAGGAGCAGTCGCGCTACATCCTCGAAAGGATTCAGAAGGGCAAGGGCGAACGCCTTTATCTTGAATTTGGAGGAAAGCTCGTTCACGACAAGCACGCAATGAGGGTGCTGCCGGGCTTTGATGAGAACGCCAAAATAAAGCTTCTCCAGAGGATGAAGGATCAGGCGGAGGTTATCATCTGCATTTATTCGGGAGACATTACGACTAGCAAGACGAGGCATGATTTCGGAATAACGTATGACCTTGAGGTGCTTCGATTAATAGATACCTTCCGCAAATACTCGCTTAACATAAACAGCGTAGTAATTACGAGATATGAGGACGCGCCTGCCGTAAATATGTTCATAAACAAGCTCGAGAGGCGAGGAATCAGAACGTATAAGCACTTTTTCACCAAGGGCTACCCTACAGACGTTGATACAATAGTAAGCGAAGAGGGCTACGGTGCAAATCCTTACATAGAAGTCACAAAACCGCTTGTAGTAGTTACGGGACCGGGCGGAGGAAGCGGAAAGCTTGCGACATGTCTTTCTCAGCTCTATCACGATTCGATAAGGGGACACAAGGTAAGATATGCAAAATTCGAGACCTTCCCGGTGTGGAACCTTCCGCTGAGACATCCTGTCAACCTTGCTTACGAAGCCGCAACGGTAGATCTTAAAGATGTGAACATGATAGATTCCTTCCATCTCGACGCATACGGCACAAAATCGGTAAACTACAATCGCGACATCGAGGTTTTCCCTGTTGTAAAACGAATCATAGAGAAGATAACGGGCGAGGAAGCCGAGTACAAGTCACCGACTGACATGGGCGTAAATCGTGTCGGCTTTTGCATAAGCGATGATGAAGCGTGTCAGGAAGCCGCATGTCAGGAGATAATCAGAAGATATCTGATTTCAGAGGTTGACTTCAAAAAAGGCAAAATCGGTGCGGACGAGCTCGATCGTGCAAAGCTGATAATGAAGGAAGTCGGAAGAGATGTAAGCGACAGAATCGTAGTCCAAAAGGCACGCGATTATGCAGACTATAAGCGTTCTCTCGACGAAAAATACATAAATACTGTGGTTATGGCGATAGAAATGCCTGACGGCTCCGTTGTAACGGGTCGCAGCTCAAGGAGAATGGTCGCAGCAGGTGCTATGGTGCTTAATGCAATCAAGAAGCTGTCAAAGATAACCGACGAGATGCTGATAATTACGCCTCAGGTATTTGAAACTATTCAGAGGCTTAAGACGGATGAGCTCGGATACGAGAGGGCAAGCCTCAACTGTGAAGAGGTGCTGATGGCTCTTGCAATATCAAGCACGACGAATCCTCCGGCAGCGGCGGCTCTCGGCAAATTGAATAAGCTCAAGGGATGCAGGGCGCACTGCACTGCCATACTTTCGGACCGCGACGAGCAGACTCTGTCGTCGCTCGGCATAGATGTGACATGCGATCCCGAATATATAACCACGAATCTTTACGGTAACTAAATGGGAACAAAGAAAAACTTCGAAAGCTTTGAAAAGAGAAATTACATTTTGCCGGCTTGGGGACTCCTTATAGGAGTTCTCAGCGGTTTTATGGTATCTTTTTTCAGATTTGTGCTGGCCGGCGGCGAGAATATAAGGGAATATCTTGTGCGTCTTTCGTCCGAAAATGCGATGTGGCTGCTTGTGAGCACGGCTATATTTGTTTGTGCTTATGTGGTGGCCGTAATATGCACAAAGACGGTGCCGCTAAGCGGCGGCTCGGGAATCCCTCAGGTAAAAGGTGAGCTTTCGGGGCAGCTTGAACAAAATTGGTGGCAGATAATAATCGCAAAATTCGTAGGTGGATTTGCGGCTATAAGTGCGGGACTTTCACTTGGTCGTGAGGGTCCGAGCGTACAGCTTGGAGCTATGGTCGGAAAAGGCGTAGCCGAAGCCGGCGGGCGCACGGAGTCGGAAGAGAAGATACTTATGACGTGCGGAGCTGCCGCAGGGCTTGCAGGTGCCTTTTGCGCACCTTTGGCGGGCACTGTTTTTGCTCTTGAAGAGCTTCACAAAAACTTTTCCACGACAGTTCTCGTATCTGCCATGGCATCTTCGATAGCATCGGACTTTGTGGCGAAGAATATATTTGGTCTTGAACCGGTTTTTTCGCTCCCCATTTCAGAGACGCTGCCGCTTACGCACTATTGGCAGGTTGTATTGCTTGGTGTAGCGCTTGGCATTTTCGGTGTTTTCTATAACAAATGTACGGTGCTTGCGCAGAATTTACTTTCGAAAATAAAATTCAAAACAAGATTCTCGGATTTTTCGATCTGGGCGAGGATAGCAATCCCGTTTTCGCTTGCCCTTCTCTTTATCGCAGTATTTCCGTATGTTCTTAGTGGTGGCGGCGGGCTCGTTGCGGCGATAGGTGCAGGTAAGTACAGTGCTATGTTCCTTCTTCTGCTTCTTGCTCTCAAATTCGCGTTTTCGATGATCAGCTTCGGCTGCGGCGTTCCGGGCGGTATATTTTTGCCGCTCCTCGTAATGGGATCGATATTCGGAGGCCTTTATACAGAATTTCTGAGCATGTTTGGAGAGAGTAATGCTTATCTTGTGAATTTTGTAATACTCGGCATGGTAGGCTGCTTTACGGCGATAGTCAGGTCTCCGGTTACGGGCGTTCTGCTTCTTACCGAGATGACGGGTGAGTTCACAAACTTTATGGCTCTCGCAATCGTCGCGCTTTGTGCATTTATAACGGCGGATCTTCTCGGAGGAGAACCTATATACGACACCCTGCTTGACAGGCTTCTTGCAAAGAACAGAGCATCAAAATCATTGCAGCACGATGATGGAGCGACCGGGCATACGCGAGCTCACAGACGAAAGGTGCTCGTAGAGAGCGAAGTATATATAGGAAGTCTGATGGACGGAGGAAAGGTCGAGAAGATGCTTCTTCCGAAAGGCTGTCTGATAGTATCGGTGGACAGAAACGGCAAGGAATTCGTTCCGCACGGTCAGACGGTTCTGCTCGGAGGTGACAAGCTCGTTTTCTTCTGCGCAGAAGCCGATGTGGCTGCTGTCGAATCGAAGCTTGACAAAATCTGTAAAACTCTCATCAACTGAACATAAAACGGCGCGCCGATTTCTCGAATGAACATAAAACGGCGCGCTTTTCTTTTGTTTGAAAAAATTTTCAGCCAACATAGCCTTATATTGAAATTGTCTGAATAATGGTGTATAATAAGCAACGACGGATAATTATACAATTTTTTTTACTGAAACGAAAGAATGAAAGGAAGAACATACTGATGGGAAACGAAACCACCAAAAAGGAGCCGAGAGCTCCTAAATTGTATGAAGCAATTCTAACCTTTGTTGCTTTAGTCATTATTATGTCGCTTGGCATCATAGTCTTCAAGGTAGACCCACATATTCCGATGTTTATCGGGGTTATTTTCGCAGCACTTATGGCACTCAGATTGGGTTATAAGTGGGAAGCTATAGAAGAAATGATGATAACGGGTATCACCCGCTCCATGCAGGCTATCCTCATACTTGCTATTGTAGGTATGCTGGTAGGAACATGGTTGCTTTCGGGCACTATTCCGACGATGATATATTACGGACTTAAGGTCTTATCACCTTCGATATTCCTGATTGCCGCACTGGTAATTTGCTCAATCACTTCACTTGCTACAGGTACATCATGGGGAACAATGGGAACCATGGGTCTTGCACTGATGGGAATCGCTGCAGGTCTTGGCGTTCCTGTAGGTCCTACGGCAGGCGCAATCATTTCCGGCGCTTACTTCGGAGACAAGCTTTCACCGCTCTCCGACACAACAAACCTCGCACCGGCCATGGCGGGTACGGACGTTTTTTCACACGTTAAATTCATGATCAAGTCAACTGCAACGACTTATATCATTGCTATAGTATTCTTCGGAGTATATGGATTCATGAACGCATCAAAGGGTGATGCGGATACTTCTCAGGTCACTATTCTTATGGATGGACTCCAAGAAGCTTACAATATCAATCCTATACTTCTTCTTCCACCGATCATCGTTATCCTTGCTATAGCCCTCAAGGTTCCGGCTATCCCGGGAATCACGCTTGGCGTTATAGCAGCGGCGATCCTCGCTCCTATATTCCAGGGCAATGTTCCTATTTACAATCCTGACGTAGCAGGAGACATCCTTCACAGAGGAGCAAGCTTCGGAGAAATTATAAACTGCGCAATGAACGGATTTACCTTCTCGAGCGGAATAGAGGCTCTGGACGCACTTCTTTCAAAGGGCGGTCTGATGGGAATGGCTTACTCAATCCTGATGACTATGATAGCTATGATGTTCGGCGGTATCATGGAAGGTACCGGACAGCTTGCGGTCATAATAGACGCTATTACAAAGAAGATCAAATCAGGTCCGGCTATCATTACTGCTACCGAGCTTACTTGCCTTCTTTCAAATGCTACAATGCCTGAGCAGTACATCTCTATCCTCATTCCGGGAAGAATGTATGCTCCTGCATACAGAAAGCTCGGACTGCATCCTGTATGCCTTTCAAATGCACTTGAATCCGCAGGAACTGTTACATCGGCACTCGTTCCTTACAACACCTGCGGTATATACATCAAAACGACTCTCAACCTTGACAGCACGATGGTTTATGCGCCATGGGCTGTCTTCAACTGGTTGATGCCGCTTATGACAATCCTGATGTCGTTCATGGGAATAACCGTAAAGAAGATGACATCCGAACAGCAGGAAAAGGCAGATGCAGGCGAGCTTGTAAGTCTGTAAGCTCAATAATTACATCATAAGATAACGCATAAAGTAATTATCGCGTCAAACAAGAGTCCGTGCGTTCAAATATGGCTGCACGGACTCTTCATTTTTGTCAATAAATTGTTGACAAGTAAACTTTGCAATAGTATCGTGTTGACAACAATACTTGGCAAAAGTTTAGCGAAAATTCGGAGGAATTTTATGATGAACAGAAAGGATAAAGAAGCGATACTCGCGAAGAATCGTGAGGGGCAAGAGGATGAGGGCTATGTAGATGCCTTTAACAAAGGACTCGAGCTTGGAGGACTTTGCGTAATTGCTGCAGCTCTGATAATCATAACCGTAAATTTAATAAAGGGACGCCCTATATACGGTGCGCTTGCTGTCATCTGTGCATATGAGACGGGAGTAATGTATCCGAGATACAAATTCACGAAATATACCTCCTACCTTATTGCAAGCGTGATAGTCGCATCGTTAACGGTCATAGCGCTTGCTGCGTATATTTTGAAAATATGGTAGGGCGGATATGGAAACACTTGAACTTAAGAATAAACTAAAAGAAAAGCGGACGGAGAAGGGGCTTTCACAAGCTCAGCTTGCCGGTATAGTCGGCGTATCACGCAATACGATAAGCTCCATAGAAACGGGTCAATTCAGCCCCACAGCGAAGCTTGCGCTCATACTCTGTATAGCTCTCGATACGAGGTTTGAGGAATTGTTTTATTTTGATTAAAAATCATATTTGAATAACAACGGAGGTACGCTTAGCGGAGCAACGCGGAAATTTCCTCTGTTCGGTATTATTATTACGGTGATGACCGTTTTACAGCTTGTAATCGTAGTTATTTCACTGAAAAAGGAGAAAGCGTATGTTAAATAGCAATGCGGGGAAGCTGAATTATCTCAGATGGTTTGATATAGTCGTGCTTACCGTAATATTCTGGGGAAGTGGTATATGGACCTCCACACTTACATATATTGAACTCTGCAAGGGAACGATCGACTATAACGAGAGCATGACTTTTACTGCCGCGGATAATTATGCGGCACTCTACGAGCAGCTCGTGATGTTTATCATAGCGTTGCTTTATCTGCTCATAAGAAGATTTAATTTCCGCCAGTGGGTAATCAGGCTTGATATTAAGGCGATATGCCTCGGAGTTATATTTTTTATAGGTGCGGCGCTCGTCCAGGATGCATATACGGTTTTGACAAATACTTTTGCGGATAGCCTGCCGTTCCCTAATCCGATAGCCGACTTTTGCAGAAACGAAACGGTTTCGGAAGTCATATACGCAATTTTTAACGGGATATATGAGGAGCTTTACTTCCTCGGAATGTGTCTTGCAGTACGTCCGAAACACATAAAATGGGCACTCGCGTTTTCGCTGCTCATCAGAATAAGCTTCCACACATATCAGGGCATGATTTCCGCAATCGGCATAGGCATCGTATTCGGAATATATATGTATCTTCTCTATGCGAAGAGGAAGGATAAGAACCTGGTGCCTTTATTCGTGGCACACTCAATTGCAGATGTTTTTGGACTCGGTATATTATGGTATATCGGCATTCAGTGATAAAAATACAAATTAAAAGGAAAAATAAATGAATTTCAGAGAAGCATTAGCAAATATAAGAAAAGAAACGGCGCTATATGTAAACAATATTACCGCATACATCAAGTATCAGCTTTTAACAAAGGCGGTGCTCCTCTTTCTGATATTTCCGGTACTGCACAAAGTCGGTAATATGCTGATAAAGGCATCGGGGCAGACAGTTATTTCGAGCGGAAATTACAAGCACCTGCTCTCATCGCTTCCTTTGATGGTATTCTTTGCGGTGGCGTTGCTTATCTTTCTGCTTTCCGTCGTAATAGATATAAATGCATTTATCATTATCAGCGCATCTATCAAAAAGACGGGAAAGCCGAGCGGACTGATCTGCACGATCAAAAAT
>JAEXBK010000105.1 GCA_023394035.1 Bacillota bacterium | reverse complement strand
ATGTCAAACCGTGTGTTCCTTTCTTTTACAGATCCCATTTCCATTCGCGGATTTCAGGAAGATCGACGCCGAATTCCTTTATGTACTGCTTATGCTCAACAAGCTTGTCGCTCATCTGCTGCATCAGGTGCGCACCTCTGTTTCCGAGCTGCGGCAAGTAGCGTATGACATTTTTGACGAGGCTGAACCTGTCTATTTCGTTCTGCACGCGCATGTCAAACGGTGTCGTTATAGTTCCTTCTTCCTTGTATCCGTAAACGTGTATATTCCTGTTGTTTCTTCTGTATGTAAGCTCGTGTATCAGCGTATGATAGCCGTGGAATGCGAAGATTATAGGCTTATCCTTTGTAAACAGCGCATCGTAATCGGATTCAGACAGTCCGTGCGGATGCATAGACTTAGGCTGAAGCTTCATGAGGTCTACAACGTTTACCACTCTTATCCTGAGCTCCGGCAAAGCTTTTCTGATTATAGATACAGCTGCGAGCGTCTCAAGCGTAGGCGTATCTCCGCAGCATGCCATAACGACATCAGGCTCTTCTACCTCATCGTTGCTTGCCCACTGCCAGATACCGATTCCCTGCGTGCAGTGTTTAACGGCTTCCTCCATAGATAGCCACTGAGGACGCGGATGCTTTGAGGTGACCATTACATTGACATAATCTCTGCTCCTTATACAGTGGTCAAATGTCGAAAGCAGGCAGTTTGCGTCCGGCGGCAGATAAAGTCTTACGACATCTGCCTTCTTGTTTGCTATGTGATCGAGGAAGCCCGGATCCTGGTGCGTAAAGCCGTTGTGATCCTGCTGCCATACATTTGATGACAGAATCAGATTAAGCGACGCTATTGAGCGGCGCCAAGGAAGCTCCTTGCACACCTTGAGCCATTTTGCATGCTGGGCACACATGGAATCCACGACCCTTATGAAAGCTTCGTAGCTTGCAAAAAATCCGTGACGACCCGTAAGCAGGTATCCTTCGAGCCAGCCTTCGCACATGTGCTCCGAGAGCATCGAATCAACTATTCTCCCGTCCTGCGCAAGGAATTCATCGCCTTCTGTAATTTCTCCGTTCCATGCTCTGCCTGTAGCCTCAAAGGCTTTGTTCAGTCTGTTCGACATAGTCTCGTCAGGGCCGAACACTCTGAAATTCCTTGCCTTTGTGTTCAAATACAATATATCTCTGACAAAACCGCCGAGCTCGGACATATCCTGAGCTTCTACCGCACCGTGCACAGGTACATCCACTCCGTAGTCTCTGAAGTCCGGGAGTATAAGATCCTTGAGCAGTTTTCCGCCATTTGCATGAGGGTTTGCACCGATGCGCTTATCTCCGGTAGGCGCAAGCTCCTGCAGCTCCGGCATAAGGTGCCCCTCTTCATCGAAAAGCTCATCAGGTCTGCAGCTCCTGAGCCATTCCTCAAGCATACCGACATGCTCAGGTTTATCCATTGTAATAGGAACCTGATGCGCCCTGAAGCTCCCTTCCACAGGCTTGCCGTCGACCATCTTGGGTCCCGTCCACCCCTTAGGCGTTCTAAGCACTATCATAGGCCACATAGGGCGTTTATATTTTGCACCTTTTCGCCTTGCCTTTGCCTGTATCGTTTTGATTTCATTCATTACGACATCCAGCGTTTCAGCCATCAGTGTATGCATTTCCATAGGATCGGAGCCCTCGACAAAATACGGCTTCCATCCGCAGCCTTCCATGAATGATTTGAGTTCTTCATGCGATATTCTTGCAAGAATTGTCGGGTTTGCGATTTTGTATCCGTTAAGATGAAGAATAGGCAAAACCGCCCCGTCTGTTGCAGGGTTCAAAAGCTTATTTGAATGCCATGAGGTTGCGAGCGGTCCCGTCTCGGCCTCTCCGTCCCCGACCACGCATACGGCAAGAAGATCAGGATTATCAAAAACAGCACCGAAGGAGTGTGCAAGTGAATAGCCGAGCTCGCCGCCTTCGTTAATAGATCCCGGAGTTTCAGGTGCTACATGACTCGATACTCCTCCGGGGAAGGAAAACTGCTTAAACAGCTTCTGCATCCCACCTATATCGCGTCCTATTTCCGGATATACCTCGCTGTAGCTTCCCTCAAGATATGTATTTGCTATAAAGAAGTTACCTCCGTGTCCCGGTCCCGATATTAATATTGCATCCTGATCATATTTTTTGATTATCCTGTTTATATGTACATAAACAAAGTTCTGCCCCGGTACAGTTCCCCAGTGACCGACTATTTTTTTCTTTACATCTTCGCGCTTCAAAGGCTCCTGAAGGAGCGGATTATCCAGCAGATAAAGCTGCGCTGCACTCAAATAATTAGCAGCGCGCCAGTATGCGTCCATCTTTTCGAGATATTCTCTCGTAATTGTTTCTTTTTTCTTCGCAGCCATTTTTCCCCTCCTGACAAAATCAGACAAGATCCGTACTTAATATAGCTGTATTTTATCATATATATGCATCCATTACAAAATAAACAGCAACATCCCCTTTCATCTATTGAATCAAATTAATTGCTGTGATAGTATTTATCTGTATTTATTACTGCAATAATAAGCATATTTTTTTACAAAGGAGATATTAATGAAGAAGCCTTTGATCGGTATAACACCTTTATTTGATGAGCATCTTAACAGCTGGTGGATGATTCCCGGATATATGGAAGGGGTTTTGGAAGCCGGCGGAATCCCTGTAATGCTGCCGTTCACCGGTGATCCGGAAGCAGCAAGAGAGCTCGCTTCTCACATGGACGGTTTTATCTTTACGGGCGGGCCTGACACTAACCCGATGATGTTCGGTGACGATTATATTTTCGAGCTCGGCGTAATCTCGCCTAAAAGAGATATAAACGAAAAGTTCTTCCTCGAAGCTGCACTTGCAGACGATAAGCCCGTTCTCGGCGTGTGCAGAGGATTTCAGTTTATAAACTGCATGCTTGGAGGAAAGCTTTATCTTGATCTTCCGACACAGCATCCGGGAGCTATAAATCACGACCAGTACGAAAAGAACCATGTTCCTACGCACAACGTAGATCTCGTTGAAGGAACTCCAATGCATGCTTGGATGGGCGGAGCTTCTGAAATTCCGGTCAACACCTACCATCATCAGGGCATAAAAACACTTGCGGATTCACTTGCACCTATGGCTTACGCTCACGGCGAAGACCTTATAGAGGCTTTTTACGCACCGAACAGCAAATTCGTATGCGGCGTACAGTGGCATCCTGAGCTCCTCAAAAAAAGCCGCAAAGAACAGCTCGAAATATTCAAAGCACTTATCAAAGCTTGCGAATGATCACATTGCCGTTATCTCTCAGCCATTTTCTGAGCATTTTATATTCCGGTATGACCTTCTCAACCTCGCACCAAAATGCTTTTGAATGGTTCATGTGTATCAGATGGCAAAGCTCGTGCACCACTACATAATTCCTTACATCCTCCGGCGCGAGCATCAGAAGGCAGTTCAGGCTTATGTTTCCCTTTGAGGTGCAGCTTCCCCACCTCGTCTTCTGGAAACGCAGAGAAAGAGCATTGTATTTTACTCCGATTATTGATGCAAAGAAGTCGAGCCGGGCAGTCAGATCTTTTCGGGCATCACGCTTTATATCAGCACGCTGTGCTTCCGTAAGAGGAATCACAGCCTTTTCTTTTTGCCGCTCGTCTGTTGCCATGGCAATATGTTTTTCTATCCACGATGCTTTTGATGCGATAAAACGCTCTATGATTCCGAGCGAAGTAAAGAGGGGTGCTCTTACCGTAATCTCTCCGTCCTTCGAAATACCGATGGATATTGTTCGTCTATGCGACCTTATCAGCTTATATTTTCTGTTCATAATATTATTCATGATGCTATTGTACATCAAATCCCTTTACAAATCATTATGCAGATGGTATATTCATTTCGGTGGACGGTATTCCGAAGGAAACTTTACCATTTAAGGCAAGCAATAATATGCACTCATTCCCCTAAGGTCAGTCTGCATCCTTACAGAGCAGAACTCCGGGGCAAATTGATGCTTTTAATTGTCAAGCCATAAAGTCGGGATTCTATCCACCCGTGCGACAGATTTTGCCGCATGGGTGTTTTTTTATGAGAGGGATGTAATAAATGAAACAACTTTTTACACGCGAAGAAAAGGAACGGCAGATAAAAAAAGAAGCCAAGGCTACATTGATACTCTTCGCAATCTGTGTCATCTGGCACGTCGGCTTTGCCTACGGTCTCTCCGGCAGATGTGATATTAAGATCGCCGGGCTTCCGCTTTGGTGGATTTTGAGCACTCCGGGAGTCTTTGTCGTCGGTGTTGCAGGTGTAGTATACCTTCTGAAAAAGGTTTTCGTGAACTTTGATCTTGACGACACAAGCGTGAAGGGAGGAAAAAACGATGGGAAATAAACTTACCATTCTCGTAATCCTCATCGCATATATGCTTCTCAATGTTGTTGTCGGCATATGGATGAGCAGAAAATCCGCAAAGCAGAATGCCGAGGGCGGATTCCTCCAAAACTATTTTGCAGGCGGAAGATCAATGGGTGGAGTCGTTCTCGCAATGACCCTAGTTGCCACATATACGAGCGCAAGTTCATTCCTCGGAGGTCCGGGACTTGCGGCCTCAGTCGGGCTCACACAGTCGTGGATTGCTGCTGTTCAGATAGGAACGGCCTTCCTTACGCTCGGTGTCATCGGCAAAAAGCTCGGCATAATCGGCAGAAGGATAAATGCCGTTTCGATTTCCGACTATCTGCGCGCACGCTATAAATCAAAGGCAGTAGTCGTACTGTCGAGCCTTGCGCTTCTGATTTTCTTTACAACTCAGATGGTAGCGCAGTTCATAGG
>JAEXBK010000093.1 GCA_023394035.1 Bacillota bacterium | reverse complement strand
TTGATATAGCGAGTTACAGTAGCACGGCTTATTATCATTCCATTTTTTGCAAGTGCTTCATGCAAACTGCTGATGCTTGTTGTTGCGCCGAAATTATTGATAATATAATTACGAACCAGCTCAAATGATTGCGCATCCCTTATCTTGACTCTGCGTTTGATATCTTTCTCAAAAATTTCATTAATGATTCCATTCACATATGTACGCTTATCCGCCAATTTTTCTATTTGAATGGTTCTCGGGAATCCACCTTCCAAGATATAATTGTTCAGTTCAATTTCTGTATTCGCATCAATTATTTTTCCATAGAATTTCTTGATTTCTTCATACTCATCAAACGTCAACGGAAACATCTCAAATTCGAGATATCTGCCTGTCAATTTTGTTACGATTTCGCCACTCAACAAATACGAGTTTGAACCTGTAATAAAAATAGAATATCCGCCTTCAGATCTGAACCCATTTATAACCTCTTCAAATCCATTGACATTTTGTATCTCATCGATAAAAAGATATTTGAGACCTTCCATTTGTGTGGACTCTTCTATCAGGGAATCCAGTTGGTCCGCAGTCCGAATGTTTCTGTATCCGCGTTTATCCAAATCAATATAGATTATATTACTGTCCGGAACTCCACCCTCTTTTAGCTCTTCTGCGATTGTCTCCATCAGACTGGATTTTCCGCATCTACGTATACCTGTGATCACTTTGATGAGGTCATCATCATGGAAAAAGGCACGCATTCTTGATAAATATTTTTCGCGTCTGTAAAGTTTCATAATGCACCTCCTATATCCCCAATTATACAAAGCAGCACCGTTATTTGCAAGTTAACGTTACAGATTTTGATATTTTTTAAAATAATGCTACGTTAAACTGCATTTTCCCCCTGACTTATCTATTTCTTTACTATTTCTAATTATCCGTATCTATTTCCTTGACCTTTTTCTCTATGTCTTCAATACTCGGTAAACTACTCTTATATTCATCACCAAGTAATTTAGCAATTTAGTAATTTCATATTTACTTATACCTAATAGGCTGCGATATTTGTTCTAATGAATATTCACAAACAACATCGTTTTTATCTTTGCAAATAAGAAGCCCAACTCTTTCATCAAATTGGGCTACAGGCTGTGCCCTTTTGAATTGTTATCATTCTTTTCTATTCGGGCTACCCTTGTAGCCCTTTCATAACCTCACCCTTCGCTTACGCTCGGCTTCGCTAAGAGAGTGCAGCACTACGTCCCGCGGTTCCCAAATCACGCAGTGATTTGACCGCTCTGCAGGCGACTCTCTAACCTCACCCTTCGCTTACGCTCGGCTTCGCTAAGAGAGTGCAGCACTCTACCTCGCCGGTATGCGGGAACATGTCGAAGGGTGTACATTCTTCGAATTTATAGCCGTTTGCCGTAAGGTATTTTATGTCGCGGCTCATCGTTGCGGGATCACACGAAACATATATGATTTTCTGCGGGTCAGCTTCCGTAACTGCGGAAAGAAGCTTTTCGTCGCAGCCGCGGCGCGGAGGATCGAGGATTACAAGGTCTATATCCTTGCCTTCAAATTCGCTTCTTTTTACGTCTTCAATTATTTCTTCCGCAAGTCCTTCATAGTAAACCGCATTTACAATTCGGTTTACTACTGCGTTCCTATTCGCTGTAATTACAGCTTCATGCACCGATTCCACTCCTACGATCTTGCCGAGTTTGTCCTCCTGCATTGCCGCCAGCACGAGCCCTATAGTTCCAACTCCGCAGTAGAGATCGAGTATGTTCTCTCCGCCTTTGATATGCGCGTACTCGGCAACCTTGTAATAAAGCTTCTCAGCCTGCCGCGGATTCACCTGATAAAATGAGAGCGGTGAAATCTCAAAAGTAAGGCCGCAGATGACGTCTTTGATCGTCTTTGTTCCTGCCGGAACCGTGCATTTTCCGTTCTTATCTATCAAAGCTACAGACTCAAGGCTGTACTCCACTCCTTCGTTAGGAGGCAAATCGGAAACGGCTTCGTCCAGAATATCGACAAGCTTCTCAAAATTCGGGATGCCTTTTGATTTTATATCAAAAATAGCCATAACCTCACCCGTATCAAAAGCAGTCTTTACGGTCAGCCTGTTCACGAGATCTTTGATGTGGTCACTTTTTATGAATGAGCGAAGGCTTGACGCTGCCGCCATTGCAGGCGATGCCTGGAGCTCACAGTCAAGGCAGTCCGTCACATCATGCGAGCGGCGTGCATTAAAGCCGACAGCTTCGCCAGAGACCGCCATAACGGCTTTGTTCCTGTAATTAAACGGTTTGTCAGAAGGTACTATTTCGTTGACCTTCGGCGAAGCTATACCGCCGAGCCTTTTTAATTTTTGTTCGACATGACTGCGTTTAAGCTCAAGCTGTGCATCGTGGCTAAGAAGTCCGTAAGCGCAGCCGCCGCAGGTTTTGATGTAAGGACATGGGTCTTTGCGCCTATACTTTGACTGTTCAATTATTTCAAGGCAGCTTGCAAACGAATAGTTTTTCTTCACCTTGTTTACCTCTGCCTTGACGGTATCGCCTATCACCGCTCCGTCCGTAAATACCGCAATTCCGTCAAAATGACCGACACCTTTGCCGTCATCCGTCATGTCCGTAATTTTTATTTCTATGATATCGCCTTTGTTCATTTTTTTACCTCTTTCGTTATCTTTATAATATTATACATTAATGTGATGTGTTTATTGCATTTTTTGATGAAAAAATGGTGCAGTATAAGTAACTTTTGTGTTTGACATATGTCAGTTCAGTGGTATTAATAAATATGTAACGAGTTTACCTTGACTAATTATTAAGGAGGTATTTATTAATGATTTCTTTTTTACTCGGTATGATTCTTCTTGTCGTGGGATATTTTACTTACGGCAAGATCGTAGAGCGAATCGTCGGTCCTGATGACCGCAAGACGGCAGCCTACATGAACGAAGACGGCGTTGACTTTGTTCCGATGCCAACAGGAAGAGCATTCCTCATCCAACTTCTTAACATCGCAGGTCTCGGTCCGATCTTCGGAGCAATCACAGGTGCTATCTGGGGTCCTGTAGTTTACTTCTGGATAGTTCTCGGAACTATTTTCGCAGGAGCGGTTCACGACTATCTTTCAGGCATGATGTCAGAGCGAAACAATGGGGCTTCAATTTCCGAAATCGTCGGAAAGTATCTCGGTCCTATCATGGCTGTTGTAATGAGGATTTTCTCAGTAGTCCTGCTCGTCATGGTCGGCGTAGTTTTCCTCGTAGGACCTGCTCAGCTTATCGCACTTCTTACACCTGACGCACTCGGAGTTCAGTTCTGGACAATAGTAATTCTCGTTTACTACTTCCTCGCAACTCTTCTTCCGATCGACAAAATCATCGGCAAGATATATCCGATTTTCGGACTTGCTCTCATCATCATGGCTGTAGGTATCGCAGGAGCTACTCTTATGCACTCAGGTGAAAGACCTATGCTCGAGGTATGGGATCACTTCGAAAGCCTCTATCCTGGCAAGGCTCTCCCGATCTGGCCGCTTATGTTCATCACTGTAGCATGTGGTGCTATTTCAGGCTTCCATGCGACTCAGTCGCCTATGATTGCAAGGTGCATGAAGAACGAAAAAGAAGGTCGCAAGATCTTCTACGGAGCAATGGTTGCAGAAGGTATGATCGCCCTCGTTTGGGCTGCTGCCGGTGTTGCATTCTACTATGACAGAGCCGGTGTAGGCACAGGAATGCAGGCACTGCTTGACCTCAAGGGAGGAAACTCCAATTCGGTTTATGAAATGTCGACAGGACTTCTCGGTCTGGTCGGCGGTATCCTTGCCATGATCGGTGTTATCGCATGCCCTATCACATCGGGCGACACGGCTTTCCGCTCAGCAAGACTTACCATATCGGACTGGTTCAAGATCGATCAGAAGGATAAGAAAAAGAGACTTGCTCTTTCACTTCCGCTCCTTCTCGTAGGATATTTCATTTCAAGGCTCGATTATTCATCGGTTTGGAGATATTTTGCATGGTCTAACCAGACACTCGCCATGATGGCTCTCTGGGCAGGCGCAACTTATCTCTGCCGCTACAGAAGCAAGATTGCAAGCTGGATCGCAACTATTCCTGCTACATATATGACATCTGTTTCAGTTGCTTATATCCTTCAGGCAAAAGAAGGCTTCCAGCTCGATCCTAAAATGTCGGACATCATAGGTATATGTGCAGCAGTCGTATGCCTTGCGGTATTCATCGTAAGAGTATACATCAAAGCCGGCGACAAGCCTATGACAGATGAACCGCTCGTGGTAAAGCACTAGTATTTTCTGCAGCTCAACAAATATTAAATCAGGGTATAAGGGGAAGCAGTCGTTTGGCTGCTTCCTTTGCTTTAATATGGTATAATGATAAAAACGATAATATCCGGGTTCTGATTATGAGGTAGGGTAAATGAGCAGAATAAAATCAAACAAAAGCAAACGCTTAGGCAAAGCAGCAATCGCTATTTTTGCCGTAGCTATAATATGTGTGGTCGGCATCACCTTCAGATATTTTTCGAAGGGAAGCGGTCTTTCCAATGAAAAAGAAGCACTTCTCGAATCGCTCAAGATAGAATTCCATGATGCAGGCTCCGTTTCATCAGAAAATATTATCAAGTTCGAGTATGCGAATGAGAAACTGAATTTTGCCGATCTTATAAAAAAATCAAACGGCGATATTTCGTTTGAAGGCGAAAAGATGATCGATCTCAGCGTTATCGGAGATAAAGTTTTTAATATTACGCTAAGTTCAAAATTGAGCAACAGTGAAACCGTATCAAAGAAATTCAAGTATACAGTTCGTGTCGCAGATACGAAGCCTGCTATTATAACATTAAGACAGGACAAGCTCGAAGTAACCGCCGGCGAAGCCTTTGATCCTAAAGAAAATATCGAGTCTGTAAAAGACCCTGTTGATGGCGATTTATCGTTTTCTGAGGCACAAAAAGACGGCTCATATTCTGTTGAAGCTGATGTAAATACAGAAAATGCGGGAGAATATTCAGTAACCGTCAAAGCCACCGACAAAAACGGCAATAAATCGGAATCAAAATATACAGTTACCGTTCTTTCTGCGGAATCCCCGGTATCAATAAATACGGCGGTATCGTCCGACTACGATATGCCTTATCTGATCAGGGTCAATCGCGCCGCAAACCGCGTAAATATCTATTCCAAGGACGCCGGCGGCAGCTATAACGAACCCGTAATATCCTTTATTTGCTCTACAGGGTTGGACGGTGCCACGCCGCTCGGTGATTATACGGTCACATCAAACAAATGGGAATGGCTTGCTCTTATTCACGGTGTATACGGGCAGTACGTAACTCAGTTCTACGGCGATTATCTTTTCCACTCCGTTCCGTATCTAAGCGTAGACAACTCTGATCTCAATCCTGAAGAATTCGTAAAGCTCGGTACATTCGCATCTGCCGGCTGTGTACGCCTATGCGTTCGTGATGCAAAATGGATCTATGATAATTGCGGTGCAGGTACATCAGTCATAATCTATGACGATGCCGCAAATCCGTCGCCTATATCCCCTCGCGGGCTTCCTGACATGAATACATACGCTCAAAGCCCGAACAAGGGCTGGGATCCTACCGATCCCGATCCGAACAATCCGTGGGAGTAGGAAATCTTATATGGTAAAATGTTGATAAAAAACTGTAAGAAGCTTGCGCTAAAAGAGGGGATTTCCCCTCTTTTAGCTTTTATTTGCTGCGATACGGTTACGCCTATATCAACGGAAGATAGAGAATTTTAATATGTAGAATTATCAGATCGCAAAAAAGCCGTGTGGATAGATAACCCCAAAAGGCTTTTGCATGGAAAAAATAAGTTTAATTTATATCTTGAAAAACCGAAGATCATTATGCTATAAGGGAATCACTCCTGCTTACGCACCTAACATCCAAAATAAAAACGATGCGCTCTCACAAATTCCCTATGTGGGAATTTTAACTTGTGAAAAGCCATCGTTTAATTTAAGTAATAATATCAAAAAAGATATGTAAAGTCAAGTGAAGGATACCTCGCGCGCGCCTATCATTTGTAACTTTACAATAGATGTGACACCTTCACCATAGAAAAAAGCGATTGAGTCCATTAGAATGTTAATAACTACAAAAACTTCTAAGTGAAAGGACTTCAATCGCCATGAATAATATATCATATAC
>JAEXBK010000083.1 GCA_023394035.1 Bacillota bacterium | reverse complement strand
CTGTTCTTGACTTTCTGTTAGACGCCTCGAGGCTTGCGGGGCAAGACACCGTAATATTTGAAAGGATTTTTGAATATGATAAGGAAACGGGGAAAAAGGGAAAGCTTTTTGCAATGCACGAGGATTTTGATGATGCGGGGCAGATGATAACAGTATCAAATCCTGCGATCAAAACGCTTGCCTCGGTGAACGGATCAAAACGCGCCGAAGCCGCAAAGCGTATGGAGCTTAAGGACAAGGTGATGCTCAGCGGTCTCGTTCCGGGACTTGATTATACAGCGGAGCTCGTATGGATGGACAAGACGACAGGAAAGCCGTTAGAGTTAAACGGAGAGAAGATAACGGCTAAGAAGATGTTTAAGCCTTCTGAAGCATCGGGTGAAATTGAGATAAGGACTTCGATTGACGGAACAATAGCGAAAAATGCAGTGCTTGTTGCATTTGAGAAGATTTCGTATAACGGAGAGCAGATAGCGGCTCACGAAGACATAAAGAGTGCAGAGCAGGCGGTATCAATTTTCACAAAAGAGCCGATTGTAAAGACGGGTGACAGGGACGGTCTGCTGTACGCGCTTATATTTGCAGGTACAGGGTTATTTGCGATGTCTTTGATGTTGATTGTAAAAAACAGACGCCGCAAATCAAACGGATAAGACAGTAAAATGATTTCTAAAAAAAGTTGCAATCTTTCTGTGCTTGAGATATAATACTTGTGCTTACGTCTTAAGATGCGGCAGTGGGCAGGATGGTCACCGTCCGAACTCACAAACTAAAGGTTTTTAGTAGGGTCGAAACAATTGTATTTACAATCGAGTAGGCACAACCGAAGCAGTTTCGCAAATTTGCGTAACCGAGTAGGTGGAAAGGAAAGAGAAATGAAATCATTCATTGCTAAACCGGCAGAAGTCGACCATAAGTGGTATGTCGTCGATGCCGAAGGCAAAACTCTTGGACGCCTTGCAGCAGAGATTGCAATGGTTCTGAGAGGAAAGAGAAAGCCTATCTACACTCCACACGTTGACTGCGGAGATTATGTCATCGTAATCAACGCCGAAAAGGTTGAAGTAACAGGCAAAAAGAGAAAAGAGAAGATCTACAAGAGACATACAGGCTATCCTGGCGGACTCCGCGAGATCACGTTTGATAAGCTTCAGGCAAAGAAACCTGAAGAAATTATCAGACACGCTGTAAAGGGAATGCTCCCTGACGGCAGACTCGGAAGACAGATGTTCAAGAAACTTAAAGTTTATGCAGGTCCTGAGCACAATCATGCGGCTCAGAAGCCTGAAGTACTGGATTTTTAGGAGAAGGGAGGAATAGACAATGGCAAAAATGCAATATATCGCTACAGGCAGAAGAAAAGCTTCTGTTGCAAGAGTCAGACTGATTCCCGGAACCGGTAAGATCACGATAAACAAGAAGGGTCTTGACGAATTCTTCGGAATGGACATGGTTAAGAGAGAAATCGAAAGACCGTTTGCTGTCGCAGGATGCGAAGGCAAATTCGATCTGATCGCTACAGTTAAGGGCGGCGGATTTACAGGTCAGGCAGGCGCTCTCAGACATGGTATCTCAAGAGCACTTTGTCTCGCAGACAAAGAAGCATACAAGCCTTTACTCAAGGCAGCAGGCTTCTTGACGAGAGACCCGAGAATGAAGGAAAGAAAGAAATACGGTCTAAAGAAGGCCAGAAGAGCTTCCCAGTTCTCAAAGCGTTAATACGATTTTCTTTAAGACAGAATATCAACAGTATTATAAAACCCCGAAAATCTATGTTTTCGGGGTTTTAATTATATTGCGCTTACTTGAAAATTACGGTACTTAATAGAAATTACCTTATCAATTTTTTTCAAAAACCAAAACGCTTGACCTCTCCTAAACGTTATAATAGTGAAGCGGCAAGAAAGGAGGAGCGAATGATAAATGAATTATATACCGAATATAGAAGCGAACTTTCTGCATACTGTTTTTCTATGTGCGGTAATATAAACGATTCGGAGGATCTTGTGCAGGAGACCTTTCTAAAAGCTCTATCCAATCTTGATACTCTTGAAGAGCTGGGTAAAAGGCAGCAAAGGGCGTGGCTGTACAAGGTTGCGCGCAATCTGTTCTTTGACAGATGCAGACGGGCAGATACGGAAAGAAAATATGCAGCGACTTTTGATGACTCGGAAGACGGCGGCTTTGACCGAATTGATACCGCCATGGTGCTTTCGGGGTTGCCTCCCGATCTGTCGCAAATCTTTATAAAAAGATATTTTCAGGGGTTCACTTCAGTTGAAATAGCAAAAGAGTACGGCGTTTCCGCATCGGGGATAAGAGCGATGCTCAGCAGAGCGAGGAAAATCCTAAAAGAGGAATTAGCCGAAAGGTAGGAGGTTGTCATGAAAAAAATGGTTATCAACGTAGCGAGCTGCGACACGAGAAATGTGACGGAGGAAACTCTTGCAGCATATGAAAGCGTTACCATTAATGCGGCTTTAGTTGTGACGGGAGATCGTTCAAAGGAGCTGCTTGCAAAACATAATGTAGAGATTAACGCTGCATCAATAGTATATATTCCGGAAAGTATAGGTGTTTCTTTAACAAAGATTAACGGCAGACATGAGATCGGCGCGGAGTCGTTTGGAGAAAAGGTATTTCTGATAGTAAACGGTGTGCTGACCTTCGAAAATGGAAGCCTTGAGGCAGCTTCGAGCTACTACAAAATACTACTGAACGGTAAGGCGATCATGCCAAACAGCTTTAAGGGCAAGCTGCCTAACTTAAGCGTAAACGGCAAGACGTTATATTATCCTGACGGCGCAACTCTCATAAAGAGCAATACCGAAATAGACGATCTTTTCATTATGCGTGCAGGAAGCAAGCGTTACCATGCTCCGGGCATGATGTTTTTCCTCGACAATACAATAGATACAGATAAGCTGTCGGAAAAAAATCTCACATTCTCCTCCGGCAAAATAATAATGGTAGAGAGCTTGCTACCAAAGCTTATCCCGCATATAGATGAAGAAACGGAGATCGTAAAAGTTCCTGACGGAACGGTTAGAGTGGATAATGACCTTGAGCTGAATGATTATGTTATAAAAGAATACGGGAAAAAGCTTTTCGTGTCAGGCGACATGTCGATAGAAGAGAGAAGCTCGCTTTTAGCACTCGAATATCTGAACTGTACGGGCAGAATATCGCTTAATGGCGATCTGTGTGATGACTTTGATAAACTCGGAGCAATATACGGCGAGCTCAAGGTAAGAGATACATCGGTATGCTATATAACAGACAAACCTTTCACAAAGATCGGCAAAAGTATGCTCAAAAAACATCCGGGCGGGATTTGCGTAGAAGACTGTGCGTGCGTAAATCTTAGTGAAGACCTTACGGCTCAGGAGATTGAGGACATGATCAAAATAAGCGACTGCGCACTTATAAGATGCAGTAAGGAGCAGGAAGAAGCTGTGAATATGATTGCTCGGGATGTGGCAAAGATAGATGTCAGAGGCGCCGGCGATGATGATGGAGAAAAAAATAAAGGCATGCTCGGCGAAATTTTTGAAAATATAAAGGATGCAAGAATAATAAATGCAGCTGAATACAGCCTGTAGCATCAAAGAAAACCCGGAGAATTAAGTCCGGGTTTTCTAATGTCTAAACATCGCAAATGTATCAGCCGAATAGTCCGAGCCCGAAGAATGTATCTATCTGCCCGATCAAAACCAGCAGCATTACCGGCGGAACGACGAATCGAAGACAGAAGTAAAAATACTTTTTCATCCCGAATTCACATTTTCCTGCAGAGCCGCGATCTTTGATCTCATCGTCAAGCCAGCCGGTCTTGAACCACCCGAAAATGAGTGCGGTGGCAAGAGCAGCGATAGGCATGAACAGCCCTTCCGAGAAAAGGTCGAAGAAATCGAGGAGCGTGCCCTGCCCGAGCAGCTTAGGGAATCCGTTTTCGCCGAGTCCGTCAAGAGCAACAAGCGTACCCTCGAGCGCAACGAAAAGCCCTGTGAGTGTGGTTATGACGAGGCGGCTTGCTTTCTTGCCGCGTGCCATAACTCCGTCCATAACCGATGAAATAACTGCTTCCGTCAATGAAATCGAAGATGTTATTGCGGCTATGAAGACGAGCATATAGAAAATGAATCCGAATAGCGGACCGAAGCCGCCCATTTTCTGAAATACGGTCTGCAAAGTTACAAATAGGAGCCCCGGCCCCTGCGTAGGGTCAAGCCCTGCCGAGAATACTGCCGGCATTATGGCTACTCCTGCCATTACCGCAATCACGGTGTCCGCTATAGGAATGATAACCGCATTCTGCTGCAAATCATCGGATTTGCGCATATATGAGCCGTATGTGACCATTATAGCCATTCCGAGAGAAAGAGAGAAGAACACCTGACTGCCCGCCTTTGCAAGAACAGTGATCCAGCCCATGCCTTTGAATGCCTCAAAATTAGGCTTGAATACGAATGCAAGACCTTCTCCTGCACCCGGAAGCGTCACGCTTCTTACTACAATCACGCACAGCATGAAGAACAAAGCCGGCATCGCGACTGTAGAGAATTTTTCGATGCCCTTTGATACGCCAAAGCACACTACAAGAGTGGTCAAAACTATGAACACTAATGTATAAGCTACGCTTTCTGCCTGATTTACATAAAACGAATGAAAGAATTCACCGCTTTCCGTGCCGTTAACGCCCCATGAAGCACCGAATATATCGCCGAAGTTCGCAACCGCATATTTGACGCAGAAGCCGCCGAGCATGGAGTAAAATCCGAGTATCAAAACCGGCGAGAGCCATGAAAGCCAGCCTATGACGGTATACTTTCTGCCTGCCTGACTGAATGCGGCGATGACACCTTTCCCTGTTTTACGGCCGAGCGATAGCTCAGCCAAAGTAATAATGATACCAACGAGTGCGACCAAAATGATATAGATTGCGAAAAAGGCGAAGCCACCACCCATTCCCATTTTATACGGGAATGCCCATAAGTTGCCTAAGCCTACTGCGGAGCCGATGGCGGCCATAAGAAAGCCGAACTTGCTGCCCCACTGTCCTTTTTGATTTTTGTTTTCCATAATTAATGCCTCCGTTGGTAAATAATAATATGCGCATTATACAACGCGATAATATGTATGTCAACACAAAATATTTATAAAATATTTATTCGAATAACACAAATATAAAGCGGTAATTAAAGACCCCCTCGTTCATGAGGGGGTCCTTAGTATAGAGGCAGAGAGATTCTATTTGTCGCTCGGCTTAATCATTCATCAAAGCGGCGATATGTGCAGGGATCATCGAAACTTCCACAGGAATGTCGACTTGATAGTTTTCGTCAATGCAATCGTTCCAATATTCGAGATGCTTTTTGTCTATCCACGATTGCGATTCCATAACATCCCGACCGCCTGCGCCTTGTATGGAGTACCAATACGGATACTCCCCGCAGTCACTTTTTTCCCTGAAAATGGTCTCGACATACATTTTTTCGCCGTCTAAGGTCAGCAGGACATCGCCCATGTTTTCGTTTAAGAAGCGCATCCATTCATCTACTATTGCTGATTTCCCGTCCTTTACACGAAATCTTGTTAATTCTATGTTCATCTAAGTTTATGCTCCATCTGCTTTTGATTTATAATAGAATTTAATATATCATCTATATCTTAAAACGTCATATTATATTATAGATTTGACGGTAATTTGATATTATGCTATTATGTTTACGATATTTAAGACGATACAGAGAGATCGGCAATTTCGGAGAAAGGACAGAGAAATGTTCGGTAATAATGGAAAGTATGTAATATTCCCCGGTTTTTGTGATGTGCATGTGCACCTTCGCGAGCCGGGTTTTTCTTATAAAGAAACGATAGCTACGGGGAGCGCTGCGGCGGCAAGAGGCGGCTATACGGATATATTCACGATGCCTAATCTATCGCCTGTGCCTGACAATGCGGCTAACCTGAAAATACAGACGGACATAATCAAAAGCGATGCGCTGATAAATGTTTACCCTTACGGTGCCATAACCGTAGGAGAAAAAGGCGTTGAGCTTGCGGATATGGAAGCGATGGCAAAGGATGTGATTGCTTTTTCGGATGACGGCAAGGGCGTTCAGGATGATAGGCTGATGCTTGCGGCGATGGAAAAGGCAAAATCGCTCGGCAAGGTCATTGCCGCGCATTGCGAGGTTGAATCGCTTTTGAACGACGGATATATACATGACGGAAGATATGCAAAGGCTAACGGACACCGAGGCATATCGAGCGAGAGCGAATGGCGCGAGATAGAAAGGGACATTGAGCTTGCAGCAAAGACGGGCTGTGCCTTCCATGTCTGCCATGTTTCAACAAAGGAAAGCGTCGAGCTGATAAGGCAGGGGAAAAAATCGGGAGTTGACGTAACAGCCGAGACTGCACCGCACTACCTCGTCATGTGCGAAGACGACCTGAAGGAAGAAGGCAGATTCAAGATGAACCCGCCTCTAAGAGCTTTAGAAGACAAAGAAGCACTGATAGAAGGCATCAAAGACGGCACGCTCGACATGATTGCGACGGATCACGCGCCGCATAGCGATGAAGAAAAATCGAGAGGGCTTGCACGGAGTCCGTTCGGTATAGTCGGTCTTGAAACGGCGTTTGCAGTATTATACACGAAGCTTGTATTGCAGAATGTGATAACGCTCGATAAGCTCATAGATCTGATGGCTATAGCGCCGAGAAAGCGTTTCGGGCTTGCAATTCCAAGCTATAACGAGACAAACGGATCGTTTACGGTATTCGACTTAAACGCATCGTACAAAGTCGATCCGAAGGAATTTTTATCAAAAGGTCACGCAACGCCGTTTGAGGGCTTTGAGCTTTACGGAAGGTGCATCAAAACCGTGTGCACCGGAAAGACGGTGTATGATATAGGCGAGGGAAGAATATGAAGAAACAGCTTTTGA
>JAEXBK010000140.1 GCA_023394035.1 Bacillota bacterium | reverse complement strand
GTATTTAGGAGCGGCGAGAGGACCGGTTGTGCTGATGAGTTCATGATTTAAATTTTTAAGCTCACCGCCTTCCTCCGCCTCTACATCAAAAGCAGTAACCGTAACGTCCTGATAGGTCATGTGTCTGATCGTAATATCACCATCATAATCGTTAGTGATGCAAACCAGAGTTTCCTCTATCACGCCAGGATTGACATAGTCAATGTCAAACAAAGCGAGACCGAGAGTTCCGTCATCCCAAGCCGGATAGAATGTAAGATTACGTTCATAATCTACGCCTTCTACCAACGTTCTACCGGTCGATTTCTCCTTGAGAACCGCATGTGGGTCCCAAGGAGTGCCGTCATAAGAACGCGTGAGACCTTCGCTAGCTTCAACGTGTTCCGAGAAAACGATTGGCTCTGAGCCTCTTTGAGCGTTAACTTCTGCCGTTAAATTTGGTGCTTCTGATACCTTAGTCGCATCTGCAGTTTTCATCTCAGATGCAAAAACCGTATTAAAGCTCATTGTACATAACAATGCTATGAGAATTACAATTCTGCCTTTTTTAAGTGTTTTTCTAATCTTCATTCCTCGCTCCTTTTTAATAGCAAATATAGGATTTTTTATCCATACCATTATATATATATATATATATGCAAGTATTTTTTGAAAAATATAATTTTTTCAATTTCGATATTGCAAGGATCCCCTTAATATTCCTATTATATCTTCAAGCTTATGATTAGCTTAAGCACAAAAAACCGGACGCGTGTTGCATCCGGTTTTTGGCAAATCAAATTGTGATTTGGCTTTTTATTTGATTTATAGCTGTATCTTGCGTTTAGCCGGATCTTTTGCCTGTCTGTAGAGTACAAATCTCCTGCCGATTGCCTGTACAAAATCAGCGCCGAGCTTTTCGGCTATAAGATTGCACGTCGCCTTCGGTTCAAGCTCGCTTCCGTCCTGAATTGACACCTTGACAAGCTCATTAGCTGTAAGATTGGCATCTATCAGCTTGATGATATTGTCGGTCAGATCCATCTTGCCTATGTTTACGGTCACATCAAGACCGTTTGCCAGACCGCGCAGATAGCTTCTTTGTTTACCTGTAAGCATTATAAGTAAACTATTACTTCCCTGCTGCGGCAGCCTGCTGTGCAGCTACTTCTGCAGCAAAATCTTCTTCTTTCTTCTCGATGCCTTCTCCGACTTCGTAACGAGCCATTGAAACGACCTTCATGCTCTTTCCGAGCTTCTTAGCTTCGTTTTCGACATACTGTGCAACAGTTACATCAGCATCCTTTACGAATTTCTGATCTACGAGGCAGACCTCCTTGAGAAGAGCCTTCATCTTGCCAGGGATTATTCTCTCGAGCATTTCAGGCTTCTTTCCTTCGTTAAGGAGCTGCTGCTCTGTGATTTCCTTTTCGTGAGCGAGCCATGCAGGATCAACTTCCGATTCATCAAGGAATTCAGGGTTCATCGATGCTACCTGCATTGCAACGTCCTTACCTACAACTTCGATTTCCTCTGCTGTAGCTTCCGTCTCGATACCTACGATAACGCCGATGCGTCCGCCGCCGTGGATATATCCCGAGTAAACAACGCCCGGAGCATCGCACTTAACGAATCTTCTTACGTTCATGTTTTCACCGATCTTTGCGATCTTTGCTGTAAGAGTTTCCTTGACTGTTCCGCTTTCTCCGAATGGAACGTCCATGAAGCTCTCTATGTCGCCACCCTGTTCGAGTGCCTTAGCCGCAAGATCCTCTACGAATTCGATGAACTCAGGGTTCTTTGAAACAAAGTCAGTCTCAGAGTTTACTTCTATCATAGCTGCTTCCTTGCAGTCAGCTGTGAAAGCAAGTCTGATAAGACCTTCTGCTGCGATTCTTCCCGATTTTTTTGCGGCCTTGGAAAGTCCTTTTTCTCTTAAGATTTCTACAGCCTTATCCATATCGCCGTCAGATTCTACAAGCGCTTTCTTGCAATCCATCATGCCTGCGCCTGTCATCTCACGGAGTTCCTTTACCATTTGTGCAGTTACTGCCATCGTACTTCCTCCTAACTTAAAGTCACGGTTTAATAAGATATATTACTGCTCGTCTGCAGCTTCCTCGGTCTCAGCTTCAGCTTCTACAGGAGCTTCCTGCGGAGCCTCATCAAAGCTTTCGCCCTGGTGTCCTTCGATAACTGCGTCTGCCATCTTGCCTGCGATGAGCTTGACCGCTCTGATAGCGTCGTCATTTCCAGGTATGATGTAATCTACATCATCAGGATCACAGTTAGTATCAACGATACCTACTACAGGGATACCGAGGATTCTTGCTTCCTTGACTGCGATTCTTTCTTTCTTAGGATCTACGATGAACATAGCTCCCGGCATTCCCTTCATGTCTTTGATGCCGCCGAGGTTCTTCTCCAATTTATCGCGTTCGCCCTTAAGCTTTGTTACTTCTTTCTTTGAAAGCTTAGCGAATGTTCCGTCCTCTTCCATCGTGTTGATGTCGTTGAGACGCTTAATTCTTGCGCTTATTGTCTTGTAGTTTGTGAGCATTCCGCCGAGCCATCTCTCGCTTACGAAATATTCTCCGCAACGATTAGCTTCGTCTGCGATAGCGTTCTGTGCCTGCTTCTTTGTTCCTACGAAAAGGATAGGTCTTCCTGCTGCTGCAACTTCCTTGATGAAGTTGTAAGCTTCGTCGATTTTTCTTACTGTCTTCTGGAGATCGATGATATAGATTCCGTTTCTCTCAGTGAAGATGTAAGGAGCCATTTTAGGGTTCCATCTTCTCGTCTGGTGACCAAAGTGTACTCCTGCTTCGAGGAGCTGTTTCATTGAAATTACTGACATTTTGCTTTCCTCCCGGTTTTCCTTCCATCCGGCAGTATATCGGCCGCAGCAAACCTCTAACGGCACCATCCTGCGACACTCCGGATGTGAATACTATAATAAAAAATGACGGTTCAACGTGAACCGTCATATATTATACGATAAAAGCCCGTCAAGGGCAAGCGGTTTTTGCCTCAAAATCAAAGAAAATCAAAGTTCTTCAGCAATTTCCTCCGGCATTTCCGTTGCCTCTAAGGCTACTTCTTCTGCAACCTCTTCAGCAGCAGATCTTCTGTATGTAACAAGACCGTCGTTTATCTCATATGCAGCCTCTGAAACCGGCTTGTCGTTGTCGCACTCCGTCTTCAGCTTAGGCAGGCCGTCTATAAGATCACGCGCGCGCTTTGCCGCAAGCACTACGAGAGTATATCTGCTGTCAACTTTCTTTCTGACCTCATTTATCGATGGATAAAGCATTGTTCTATTCCTCCTCAAACATTGAAATTATCGATTCTTTGCGTCCCTGAACTCTTAGGTGCTCCGCCCTTATTATAGCTTCCGCGTCATTCACCGCTTCGTCAAGGTTTCTGTTTAATATGTAGTAGTCATACTTTCCGATCTGCCTTATTTCTTCCATCGTCTTGCCGAGCCTGAGCTCTATGACATCTTTAGAGTCCGTATGACGCCCCGTAAGCCTCTCGCGCAGCTCCTTAAGTGAAGGCGGCAGTATGAATATGAATATACCATCAGGATAATTTTCTTTTACCTGCATTGCACCCTGGATATCTATCTCAAGTATCACATCGGTTCCCGCATTTAGTAAATCTATCACCTTCTGTCTCGGTGTACCGTAGTAGTTTCCGTACACCTCCGCGTATTCAAGGAATCCGCCGTTTGAAATGCGTTCCTCAAATTCTTCACGCGTTATAAAGTAATAGCTTTCTCCGTCCTTTTCGCAGTTACGCGGCTCCCTTGTGGTTGCCGATATTGAAAGAGCTATATCGCCTCTTCCTACTATTCGTCTGCATATCGTGCCCTTACCGGTTCCCGAAGGTCCTGAAATTACGAAAAGTTCTCCTTTTTTGTTGGTATTTTCTATCATGACATCCCTTTGATTACATTATTACTGAACAAAGATTTTATCACAAAGCTTTGCCTATTTCAAGGTTATTCTACGTTCTGCACCTGTTCTCTTATTTTTTCGACCTCCGCCTTCACCTTGAGCATCAGCTCCGTAACGGTTATGTCGTTAGCCTTTGAGCCTATCGTGTTAGCCTCTCTGTTCATCTCCTGAACGAGAAAGTCAAGGCGCTTGCCGTCAGGCTGCCCCACCTCGCCTATTATCTTTTCCATCTGAGCCATATGGCTGTCAAGCCTTGTGAGCTCTTCCGCTATGCTGCATTTGTCGGCAAACATGGCAGCTTCGAGAGCTATGCGTTCTTCGTTTATCTCTGCCGAGTCTCCTATCAGCTCCTGTATTCTCGTGCGAAGCTTCTCAGCATATGCTTTAGGTACATCCGGTGCACGCTCCGCTATTTTTTCTACCAGAGCCTTAACCGTTTCTCCGCGCGCAAGAAGGTCTTCCTCGAGCTTCTTGCCTTCGGTTATTCTCATTTCGTCGAGCTTTGCTGCCGCAAGGCGAACAGGAGCAAGAAGCGCCTCCGTTAATTCCTTTTCGTCATCTACATCAGGAACAGTCTTCATTACATCCGGAAGCGATGCTATATACTGCAAAGAAATCTCGTCCTCAAAGCCAAGCTCGTTCTTAAGGCGTTTAAGGTTATCCATGTACTGCCTTGCCGCAAGCGTATTCAGCTTTATGTTAATGTCGCTTTCCGTAAGAGATTCCACCATCACGGATACGTCGAGCTTACCTCGCGATATTTTTTCTTTGATTGCCGACTTGATCTTCTCCTCGGCAAAGGCATATCTGTGCGCCAGTCTGATGTTTATGTCACAGTATCTGTGATTTACAGACTTTATCTCTACAGTAATATTCCGTTTTCCGTCGTTCACTTCGGCTCTTCCGAAGCCCGTCATGCTCTTTATCATAAACTCCTCCGTTTCAAAAGAAGCAATTGCGCCTGTGTTTTTATTTTAACACATTCGCACGGCGTTGACAAACAAATGGGGTACAATTAAAATCAATTAAAGAAGAAAGGAATTAAAAGATGGCTTTTGACGGAATAATAACACGCGGCATTGTCAAAGAGATGAAAGACCGCATCATGCTCGGCAAAATCGAAAAGATATATCAGCCGGTAAAGGAAGAGCTCGTCCTTAACATACATACGAAAAACGGGAACGTGAGACTTTTTGCATCGGCATCAAGCTCCGATGCCCGCGTTCATTTTATCAAGGAAAATCCTGCAAATCCTCCTGTACCTCTCGCCTTCTGCATGCTTATGAGAAAGCATCTTTCGGGCGGAAGGATAGTCGACATATCACAACACGGATGCGAGAGAATAATAGAGATTTCGCTCGAGACGGTGAGTGAGCTCGGCTTCAATCTCTCCAAGAAACTCATATTCGAAATAATGGGCAGGCACAGCAATATAATACTCGTGGACTGCAAAACCGGTTCAATAATAGACAGCATCAAAAGAGTCTCTATAGATACGAGCCGCGCAAGGCAGATACTGCCCGGCAAGATATATGAATACCCTCCGGCTCAAGACAAGATTTCCTTTGATGATCTTACCGAAGAGCAGGCACTCTCCATTAAGAAAAATCCCGGAACCATACTAGGCAGCATTTCCGGTATTTCTCCTGCAGTCGCGGCAGAGCTTTCGGAATCGGACAGCATCTACACCAGACTCAAGGAAATTTGCGAAGAAGCGGAATCGGGATCGGCAAAGCCTCACATCTATCACGCTGACGGCAATGCGATAGATTACCACACGGCTGACCTTAAGGAATTTGAGACATCCTGCGAAAGAACCGATTTTGACGATCTAAGCTCATGCATAGATGCGTTTTTTGCCGGCAAAGCTTCCTCAGGAAGAGCGCGTCAGCGTTCGATGCAGCTGTCAAAAAACGTTCAGACGCTTCTCGACAAAGCATATCTGAAGAAAAAGCGTCTTAACGAAGACATCCTTGCCGCAGAGGATTCCGAGCATCTCAGGCTCAAAGGAGAGCTGCTTACCGCCAATCTTCATCTGGCAAAGTCCGGCGCTTCGTCCGTAACCGTATTCAACTACTATGACGGAACCGATACTGAAATTCCGCTTGACCCGAGATATTCCGCATCAAAAAACGCGCAGAACTATTTCAAAAAATACGGTAAATCAAAGACAGCACTCAAGGAAAAAGCTCTCCAGCTTGAAGAAACGAATGCCGACATCACATACCTCGAATCGGTTTTGACATATCTCGATAATCTGGAGCGTCCTGAAGAGATAGAGCTGCTTCGCCTTGAACTTACCGAAAACGGCTATATCCGAAAGCGAAACGCAAAGGATTTCGGCAAGAAGCCGCATTTTAAGGCACAGCCTTATCGCTATGCTTCACCGTCAGGCTTTGAAATACTCGCCGGCAGAAATAACAAAGAAAACGATTGGCTCACATTTAAGAGTGCAGACAAGACGGATATATGGCTCCACACAAAGGACATTCCGGGTTCCCATGTCATACTCAAAACCGCAGGAGCGGAATATACACCCGAGGACATCTACTGCGCAGCCTCGGTTGCCGCATGGCACAGCAAAGGGAGAACCTCATCAAATGTTCCGGTCGATTATGTGAACATAAGATATGTAAAAAAACCTGCCGGCGCAAAACCGGGTATGGTAATATTCACAAACAACAGAACTGTCTATGTAGACCCGAAGCTGCCGGAATAGAACAAAGATTTATAGGTTTATATTGCAAAAGCCGCTGTGCAAAGCGGCTTTTGATTTTAAAATCCTCTCATTGATTTGCTGAAATTGACGGCGGCAGGATCATAACCTACGCGATGCGGAATTTTCTCTCTTATAGCCTGCATCTTGATGTCTGTAGCAGTGATGGTATCGGCGCATTCCTTTAGCTCCGCCATAATCTCGTCGGCATTTTCTATATCATGCTTGTATTTCATCCTGTGTTCAAGGCTTGCCCAGTAATCCATCGCAACGGTTCTTATCTGAACCTCTACGCGCATAGGAAGCTTCTCGTTTGAAAAGAATACAGGAACCTCTATTATCATGTGATAGCTTCTGTAGCCGTTAGGCTTAGGATTTTTGATGTAGTCTTTGATGCGTATCACTTTTACGTCATCCTGCTGTGCGAGCATCCTTGCGACCTTGTATATATCGTCGATAAATCCGCAGATCACTCTGATTCCCGCAACGTCATTGAGATTTTCCTGAATCGATCGAAGACTCAGCTCATCACCCTGTCTTTTCAGCTTCTCAAAAATGCTTACGGTAGATTTGCGCCTCGATCTTATCGTCGTTATAGGATTCTGATATCCTAAAAGAGAAAGCTCATCGTTCAATATTTCGAGCTTTGTTCGGACCTCGCGTATTGCGGATTCGTATCTCATCAAGAGTATATCGAGCTTTTCGAGAGTTTCGAGCCCCTGATCCGGATCAGCCGGAAGAAACTCGTGCAGCATCTCCTGTATGATTTCTTCGTTTTTAGACATCTTCTACTCCTTAACAAAATCTCTTATAGTCTCTATAACCTTTTCGCCTGTCGCTTCGGCACCGCCGTTATGTATTTCGTGATAATATCCCGGCCACTCTATGTAAGTGAAATTCGGGTCGTTCCTTCTTTGCGCCGCAACAATGCGTGATCCCTCGACCGAGCATATTCTGTCCTCCGACCCGTGCATCAAAAGCAGCGGTTTGCCGTCAGCTCCGTGGTTGTTTTCGTGTATACCGCTGCATATCGCTTCGGCAACGTCATTACCCTCTACAGCACACTTTAGCGTTATATACGGATGAACCTGAGGGTCGGTTGCGTAGCTTGAAACATTCTTCATATTGCCGAGATCCTTAGGCTTACATCCCGAATTTATTGCCAAAGACGGAGCAATGTGGGAGAACGCCTTAAGTGTAGCGATCAAAGGCTTCGGTACCGTTCTGACGAGCCTCAGCCACGGCGCCGAAATTATATACTTATCGGGAAGAGAATTCGCCTCTCCCCTAAAAAGGTAATCAAAGCAAATATTGCCTCCCATGCTGTGTCCGTACAAAGTAAGCGGAATATCAGGGAACTCTTTTTTTGCATATCTGAGCATCTCGGTCACATTATCCAGAACAAGATTTCTCGGTGCCGTATGCCCCCTTTTGCCTGCGGATAGACCGTGCCCGAGCAAATCCATGCTTATAACCTCTATACCGGCTTCGTTAAGTATGCCTGCAACGCGATCATATCGTCCGGCATGCTCGCCTATGCCATGGATAATGCACATGACATGCGTAGGAGCTTTGACATCCCATCTATATCCTGTAGTCTTATGTTCTCCTTCAATTAGGCAGAAATTTTCAAACATTTGTCACCTCTATGTACAATAAAAAACGGATTACGAACTATTATAAAAGTTTTATTTACATCATTATTTGGGGATGCTTGTATTCCCCATACAAGCAGTATATTATTCTTCACAAGCTCACATCATGCAACTTAAAGGGGAGGGGTTAATATGTGCAATCATTGTTCGGTCTGCGGTAACATTTATAACAACACGACTTTCAGGGGTGGTTATGTATGCGAAGATTGTATCAGTTATATAAAAAACTGTGATTTCGCTTTGTGATCCGTCCCTTGTATTATCATAATCAAGAAATACGGTAATCGGTTCATCAAGCTCAAACACATGAAGTGAGTCCACGGGGATGCATTAAGCATCCTCATTTTATTTCAGGCGTTCAAGCTTTTTTATCGCTTTAGTAAAATACTCGGGAGGCTCACTTGTAAAGAACAGCTCTTCGTGTGTTACAGGATGAACAAATCCGAGATCTCGTGCGTGCAGCATCTGCCCTCCGAGCTTGAATTTATCTTTTTTCGGACCGTAATAAGTATCTCCGAGAAGCGGATGCCCTATAAAAGCCATATGCACACGGATCTGATGAGTTCGCCCCGTTTCGAGGCGAGCTTCGATCACATTATAATTACCTATGCGCTCCATAACCTTGTAATAAGTAACCGCGTGCTTTGCATCAATTCCGTTCACGGCACGCTTAAGCCTGTTCTCCGGATCACGCCCGATAGGAAGGTCTATCTTGCCGCTGTCATCCTGAAAGCTGTTATATACAGCCGCTATATATGTCCTGTTTATGGAATGCCTATCAAACTGTTTTCTAAGTCCGTCATACGCTGCCTTTGTTTTTGCCGCCACTATGAGACCGCTCGTATCCTTGTCTATCCTGTGCACAATGCCAGGTCTTTCGTGATCTCCGACAGCCCTTATCAAATCACCGCAATGACAGAGCAATGCGTTTACAAGCGTGGAGCTTTCGTTTCCCGTTCCCGGATGAACGACAAGTCCCCTTTGTTTGTTTATTACGATCACATCGTCATCTTCGTATATGATGTCAAGCGGAATATTTTCCGGATCGAGACATACACCTGCCTGTTCTTCGAAAACGGCTTTGATCTCATCTCCGGAATTAACCGCAGCTTTCTTCTCCGTACATACCGCTCCGTTAATATATATTCTGCCATCCGCTGCCATCTTCTGAAAAAAGCTCCTCGAATAGCCTTCGAACAGCTCCGGAAGAACCGCATCGAGCCTTTTGCCGGAAAGATCTTCGGGACATATTTTTGTTTTAATTTCCGCCATGTCCCTTCCTCGCAATTTTTTCATCAAACACTATATATATTATGAAAAGCCCGCATCCTAAGACAACAGCAATGTCGGCGACATTGAATATCGGTGGGAAAATGCTGAAATCAAGCATATCCGTAACTTCGGCAAATATGGCTCTGTCTATCAGATTGCCTGCGCCACCGCCGATTATCAGAGCCAGTGCAAGCCTGAGAAGAAGGCTTCCTTTTCTTTCTTTCCATAAAAAAAACAGGGCGACAAAAATAGCAATTACAGATGCTGCGATAAGCAGCACCTGCTGTCCCCTGAACGAACTGAAAGCCGCGCCGTCATTCCTGTAATAGGTCAATGAAAAAAATCCTTTGATTATTTCTATGCTCTGACCTTCCGCCATAAAAGCCCTTACGGCATATTTGACGGCCTGATCCGCGCATACGATTGCAACTGTCAGTAAAAATATATACATGTTATTTACCTTGTGACCTGATTATTTTGTCAATACCTTCTTTGTTTATAACGACTGTTTCTTTAGGCAAGTATGACTTCGAGTTTTTGCCCTGCATGTCGCTGAATATCAGATCCTCGTCAGTTCTCGGGAAGGTGTCGTCGTTTACGCTTTCCGGAATATCCATATCGTCAAGCAGAGATGCCGGCATAAACTCCTTCTCAAGATCCTCGAGCAGATCGCTGCCTTTTTCGTCTATTGATGCAAGCTCCTCCTCAAGAAGCTTCTTATAGCGACCTCTGAAGTGCATGATTTTTTCCTTAAGCTCAGTTCCCTCTCCGCCGTATCTCGTGACAGAACCTTCCGCATCCTTTATTATCATCTGTGCGTCAAGCTTGGCGTTACGTATGATAATGTCGGCGCGCTTTTCGGCGCTTTCCGAAATGTCCTTCATGAGTTTTTTTGCGGAATCGAGCGTGTTCATGACAGATTTCTGTGATTCCCTATGTCCTGCGTTTTCTTCTCTAAGAGATTCGTTTTCGGATTTAAGTCTGCTGAGTTCAGCCAAAAGCTCTTCCATATCGATTATTATCTCATCGAGAAACTCATCGACCTCAACCTGATCATATCCTCTCATCTTCTTTGAAAACACTTTATTTTCTATGTCGATAGGTGTCAGCATGATAAACTCCTTAGCTTGTTAAAAGTAAAATATGCGCAGTATTGATACTAACGCTCTTGCGGCAAACTGAACTAAAATCATCGCCGCAAAAACGGAGAAGTCAAACATTCCCGTATTAAAACGCGAAAGAAAGCGTCTGCACGGCACTACGACAGGGTCGGTGATTTTGATACAAAGTTCGCGTATACGCCATAACGGTGATGACGGGTTCGCCTGTAACCAGCTCAATATAGCTCTCATAAACAGAGCAAATACCATCAGGTCGCTAAGCCACAAAACCAAACGTGATAATTTTAAAAACATATACTATCTCCAAGGACTCGTTGTTTCAGGCTCTACCGCAGCAGCTGCAGCAGGCTGTGAAGAACTTACCGCAACATTCTCAGGTGTAAAGATAAAGATGTTGTTAGCTATCTTCTGAACGTTTCCGTTAAGCGCATATGTTGCTCCGTTAAGGAAGTCGAACATTTTTCTTGCTATTTCAGTCTCGAGCTTTTCGAGGTTGATGATAACAGGCTTGCGTGCCTTAAGGCTGTCTACGAGCTTAGGGCATTCATCAAAGCTCTTAGGCTCTATAAGTATAAGTTTTAATGAGCTTGTATTTGTCACTGAATACCTCTTTTCCGTGGATCTTGAGTATGATGAAGATGATGAAGGCTTTTTCTCCGTGTAGGTTGAAGTCTCATTCTCTTCAGGAGCTCTGAAAAATGACTCGCGCTTAGGTTCGCGCATAAGCTTTTCCTTTGCTTCTCTCAGTTCCTCTTCCGTTGCAAAATCGTCCTCATCCATCTCTTCTATTCCGATGACCTTCTTAAGCGAATCTGTAAATCCCATTTATATTCCTCCTTGTGTTATTAGCAACTTAACTTTTGTAATCTATTTCTCTTCCTGTCTGTAGTTCCGATGACCGAATATAGCCGTACCGACTCTTATCATGTTTGAGCCTTCCTCAACGGCAACATCAAAATCATTACTCATCCCCATAGACAGGTATTTGAAATCATCATGTCTGTCAAAAATCGATTTGACTTCCGCAAAATACGGGCGGCACAGCTCGGTATCATCCATAAGCGGGGCGATGCACATAAGTCCCATTATCCTGATGTTTGCACAGCTTTCTCGTATGGCACTTATAAGCTCTTCCGTTTCGCCTGTAGATGCACCGAATTTTGATTCCTCATCTGCAGGATTCACCTGCACCAGAATATCCATTATCCTGTCGATATTACCTGCGCGCTTATCTATTTCCTTTGCAAGATGAAGTGAATCAACCGAATGTATTAAATCCACCTTATCAATTATATACTTTACCTTATTTGTCTGCAAGTGACCTATAAGATGCCACCTGACCTTATCAACCTTGTCATATTTGTCAAGGATTTCCTGAACCTTATTCTCACCTATATCCGTAATTCCGCACCTTATTGCCTCATTTATCTCATCAGGCGCATGGAGCTTCGTCACGGCAATCAGCGTTACATCCTCCGGATTTCTGCCGCTCCTTGCCGCAGCCTTATTCTTTATTTCGTTTATTCTTGCTATATTCTCACATATTGACATTTCGGTAAAGGCTCTCCTTCGTTATTCTTTTCCATTTTTCTCAGCGTTCTTC
>JAEXBK010000137.1 GCA_023394035.1 Bacillota bacterium | reverse complement strand
TATAACAGGGGTAAGTCCGTTGCGGATGTCGTCAAACCGGTAATTTATGTTGCAGGCTCGATGAGGGCGGCGGATCTTCTCCGAAAGTTCCAGGAGAACAAATGCAGACTTGCTATAATCGTTGACGAATACGGCGGAACTGCAGGAATAGTGACGGCGGCTGACATAGTTGAAGAGCTCGTCGGCGAAATATATGATGAGTCCGACAGTCTTGCGGCTACGGAGATGACGCTCATGCAAAACGGAAGCTACCGGCTTTTGGGCTCTGCAAATGTTGAGAAGATGTTCGATTTCTTCGGAGAAGAACCGGAAATCGACGCAACTACGGTAAACGGTTGGGCGGCTATGCAGCTCGACAAGCTTCCTAAGGCGGGCGACAGATTTGAATACGCAGTAGGCAATAAGATATTCAGAGTGCTTATTACAAAGGCTGACAGCCGTAAGGCACTTGAACTCAATCTTGTTGTGGAGCATACAGATGAAGAGGGCAGAGAAGGAGATAAAAAATGAGTTTTTTGACAAAGATATTCGGAGATCCTAATGAGAAGGAGATCCGCAAGATCGAGAAAATAGCAGACAAAATAGAGTCATATGATGAGGCTATGCAGCAGCTTTCGGATGAAGAGCTGCGCGCAAAGACGGCCGAATTCAAAAAACGTCTTGCTGATGGCGAGACTCTTGACGACATTTTGCCGGAGGCCTTTGCCGTTTGCCGTGAAGGCTCGGTCAGAAGTCTCGGAATGAAGCATTTTCGCGTGCAGCTTATAGGCGGCATCGCGCTTCATCAGGGGCGCATTGCAGAGATGAAGACGGGTGAAGGAAAGACTCTCGTTGCAACACTTCCTGTTTATCTGAATGCACTCGAAGGAAAGGGTGTTCATCTTGTCACGGTCAATGATTACCTCGCAAAGCGTGACGCAGACTGGATGGGCAAGCTATACAATTTCCTCGGACTTTCGGTAGGCTGTGTCATACACGGTGTTGAAGGTGAGGCAAGAAGAAACGCATATCTTGCCGATATTACATACGGAACAAATAACGAATTCGGTTTCGATTACCTCCGTGACAACATGGTTACATATAAGGATGAGCTCGTTCAGAGAGACCTTAATTATGCAATCATAGATGAGGTGGACTCGATTCTCATAGACGAGGCGAGGACTCCGCTCATAATATCCGGTCGCGGAGACGAATCGACGGATCTTTACCAGAGAGCCGATAAATTCGTCAGAGGCCTCAGAAAATCAAGCCCGCTTGAGGACAAGAACGACATACCGGACGGTGACTTTACTATAGAAGAAAAGGACAAGCAGGTTGCGCTTACCGATTCAGGTGTCGTTAAGGCGGAGGCCTTCTTCGATTTGGAGAACTTCGGAGATCCTGAGAATATGGCGATCAACCATCACGTTCTTCAGGCACTTAAGGCAAACAATATAATGACAAGAGACGTTGACTATATCGTAAAGGACGGAGAGATTATAATCGTAGACGAGTTTACGGGGCGTCTCATGTTCGGAAGGCGTTTTAGCAACGGACTCCATCAGGCGATAGAGGCGAAAGAGCACGTTGATGTCAGGTCGGAATCAAAGACCCTTGCAACGATAACGCTTCAGAATTATTTCCGTATGTACAGTAAGCTTTCGGGCATGACCGGTACGGCAAAGACGGAAGAAGAGGAATTCCGCGAGATATACAATATGGATGTCGTTGTTATTCCGACGAACAGACCGATAGCAAGACATGACCTTCCGGATTCCGTATACAGTACGGAGAACGGAAAATTCAAAGCACTCGCAAGAAAGATCGAAGAAATACACAAGACGGGTCAGCCTGTACTTGTAGGTACCATATCAATCGAAAAGTCTGAGAGACTTTCGGGGATGCTGAACAGACGAGGCATCAAGCATAACGTGCTCAACGCAAAGCAGCACGAGAGAGAAGCCGAAATCGTAGCGGAAGCCGGAATGCTCGGACAGGTAACGATCGCCACAAACATGGCAGGTCGTGGTACGGATATTATCCTCGGCGGAAATGCCGAGTTCGAAGCGCGCAAAGAAATGCAGAAGCTCGGATATACAGATGAACAGATTTCTTTTGCAACGGGATTTGTAAAGAGCGAAGATGCCGAGATGAATGCCGCAAGAGACAAATTCAATGAGCTTCACGCAAAATATAAAGTGCAGAGAGATAAGGATCACGAGAAGGTCGTTGATTTAGGCGGACTTTTCATACTGGGCAGCGAAAGGCATGAATCAAGGCGTATAGACAATCAGCTTCGTGGTCGTTCAGGTCGTCAGGGTGACCCGGGTTCGACCCAGTTCTTCATATCGCTCGAAGATGATCTTATGCGCCTGTTCGGAGGCGAAAGAGCTCAGAGCATCATATCAAAGGTAGGCGTAGAAGAGGATGAGCCTATAGAATCGGGCGTTCTCTCACGCAGAATAGAAGGTGCACAGAAGCGAGTCGAAGGCAAAAATTTCGGAATAAGAAAATATGTCCTGCAGTATGACAATGTCATGAATAAGCAGAGAGAAATTATCTACGGAGAAAGACGCAAAGTTTTGTTCGGGGAAGATTTGCGCGAGGATATCATGCACATGAAGGATATTCTCATAGAAACAATGGTAGCTTCTACAACAGCTGCGAGCAAATATCCTGAAGAGTGGGATTTTGACAATCTCTATTCCGATGTCAGGAAGCTTATCCCTCAGTATCCGAAAAGAGCGGCGCATAGCGATGACGAGCTGCGCGAAATGACTCCGGAATCACTCGCAGAGGAAATATCCAACGATCTCGAAGCCGTATACGAAAAGAAGGAAGAGGAATTCGGTGCGGAGCATATGAGAGAAGTTGAAAGAATGATAATGATGAGAGTCGTTGACAGTCTCTGGATGGATCATATAGATGCGATGGATCAGATGAAGACGGGTATCGGACTTCGTGCTCTCGGACAGCTTGACCCTGCCGCGGAATACGCCAAGGAAGGCTTTGATATGTTCGAACAGCTTGAAGGAGCAATTCAGGAGGATACCGTAAGGTATTGCTACGGAGTCACAATAAATACGGGAACGGAAAGACGTAAGGTCATGACTGCCGGAAAAGCTTTGAAATCTGAGTACAAGGACGAATTCAGAGCACCTCAGGACGCTACGGGCGAAAACGAACAGGTTAGGGCTGAAAAACCTGTAACTGTCAGGCGCGATCATCCGAAGATAGGAAGAAACGATATGTGCCCTTGCGGCAGCGGCAAGAAATACAAGAACTGCTGTATGAAAAAGGATATGGAAAACGAGTCCGAGCAGTAAGGCAACGATTCGTAACAATAAGGTTATATACCGAAAGGAGATGAACGCATGATAAAGCTGGAGCAGGTAAAAGCAGACCTTCCGAAAGCGATTGCAAAACTCAAAGAGGCAGGTGAGTCCCTTTGACCTCGCAGGTCTTAGGAAAAATATAGAGGAAATGGCGAAGGCATCAGAGCAGCCTGATTTTTGGAATGATCAGGAACGTGCGCAGTCGCTCCTCAAGAAAAAGAAAGGGCTCGAAAATACGGTCGATGATTACGATCGTCTCATCAAAGGGCTCGGAGACATTGCAGATCTTATAGAAATTGCCGAGGAGCTCGAAGATGAAGAGGGTGCGGATACTATCATCGCTACCTTTGAAAAGCTTGCGGAGGAATCCGAAACCTTCAGACTCAAGACGCTTCTTGACGGCAAATACGACAAAAACAGCGCGATAATGACTATACACGCAGGAACCGGCGGTATAGATGCGATGGACTGGGCGCAGATGCTCATGAGAATGTATGTGCGCTGGTCGGAGCGCAAAGGCTACAAGATAGACATTGCCGACCTGCAGGATGATACGGAAGCCGGCATCAAAAGCGTCACGATGATCATAGACGGAGAAAATGCATATGGCTATCTGCGCAGAGAAAACGGAGTGCACAGGCTTGTAAGAATTTCGCCTTTCAACGCTGCCGGAAAGCGTCAGACATCTTTTGCTTCGGTCGAAATAATGCCGGAACTCGACGATGATTTTAACGTTGACATAAATCCGTCGGACCTTAAGGTGGACACCTACAGAGCCACAGGCGCAGGCGGGCAGCATGTAAACACAACGGATTCCGCCGTAAGGATAACGCACCTTCCGACAAATATCGTTGTCACATGCCAGAACGAGAGAAGCCAGCACCAGAACCGTGAGGTGGCGATGAAAATCCTTGCGGCGAAGCTTGCGGAGCTTGCAGAGCGCGAGCAGAAGGAGAGCCTTGCGGAGCTTAAGGGTGACTTCTCACAGATAACATGGGGCTCGCAGATAAGGTCATACGTGTTTCAGCCATACACTCTCGTGAAGGATCATCGGACGGGAGCGGAGGTAGGAAATGTAGGAGCCGTCATGGACGGTGAAATAGATCATTTTATTACAGAAGAATTGAAAGCCAAAATTTAACTTTAAGTTTGTAGGAGGGACGTAAGCTATGGAAGGTATAAAGGATATTCTTGTCATCAATCCGGGATCGACATCAACAAAGATAGCCGTTTATACGGATTCAAACAAAGAGGTGCTGCTCAAAACGAACATCGTACATGATGAAGAGAAAATCCTCGAATTTCCTTCAATCGTATCGCAGAAGGAATACAGAAGCGAGATGATACTCGAATATCTCAAATCGCAGGATTACGATTTGGCGAATCTTTCGGCAGTTGTAGGTCGTGGCGGAATGGTTAAGGAGCTCGAAATCGGCGGATATGCGGTAGACGATGCACTTATAAAAAGAATGGAGGATCCGGCACTTCCGGCACATGCTTCAACATTAGGAGCGCTTATAGCTTATGAAATAGCAACCCCTCTGGGACTGCCATCGTTTATTTACGATGCGCCTTTGAGCTGCAAGATTTCAGAGGTTGCAAAGATTACGGGAATTGCCGAAATCGAAAGATACGGAGCTTGCCACGTTCTAAACGAAAGAGCGATGGCGATGCAGTATGCGGATGACATAGGCGCAAATTATAAAGACCTTAATCTCATCGTTTGCCATATGGGCGGAGGCATAACGGTATGTGCTCAGAGAGGCGGCGATATAGTGGATACGGTGAGCTATGATGACGGTCCTATGTCACCGGAACGAAGCGGCGGCGTACCGCTCATCCTTTTCAAAGGACTCTGCTTTGACGGCAAACATTCCGAAGCGGAAATGGACAGACTTATAAGCGGAAAAGGCGGCATATATTCATATCTTGGAACGAAGAACTGCATAGAAGTCGAAGAAAAAATAAACGAAGGAAACGATTATGCAGCACTCATATACAGAGCTATGGCATATCAGATCGGTAAATCAATCGCTGAAATGTCGGTTGCTCTCGAAGGAAAGGTAGATGCCGTTATAATTACGGGAGGAATTGCCCATTCCAAGATGCTTACGGAAATGATAACGAATTATGTCAAGCATCTCGGTAAGGTAGTAATAATGCCGGGTGAAAAAGAGATGGAGGCTCTCGCAAACGGAGCATACAGGATGCTGTCAGGCTTAGAGGCGGCAAGACACTACGACAGATAAACAGATAAAAAATTTCAAAAAACACAAATCACAGGGTATGCCGAAACCATAAAAACTCAAGATGACTCTTGAAGGCTTTCGGCTACAGTTCGCTGTTATACAAGGAGCGTATATCGATTGACATGATCTCGGCTATCTGAACAGCGAGCATGAAAGAAATATGTGATTTACCGTTTTCCAGTGAAGAGAGGGCGGGGCGACTTATATAAAGGAGCTCTGCCATTTTTTCTTGCGTGAGGCCGGAGCTTTGACGCAAGGCACGAAGGTTTTTACCTATAATCAGGTTGAAATCATAATACTGCATGTATAGCCTCCCTTCATAAATGTAAAAACAATATAAGGAAAGGGGATATAAAAAGCGTATTACAAATACGGATTCCTGCAAGTAACCTTAAGAAATGAAATCGTTTCTTTGAGATACTGTTATTAATTTTCTCGTGACAATACAATTAAAACAGTAATTGTCGGAGGGAGAAAAGGTGAAAGAGAACGTATTTGATAAGCTCATCAGCACAGCTTTTGGCGAAAGAGTTAAGCAAAGACGGATCGAGCTTGATATAACGCAGGAAAAGCTTGCCGAAAAGCTGGCGGTAGATCCAAACTTTATCAAAAACATCGAAAGCGGGAAACGTTTAGTATCTCTTCCCAATTTCTATGCGCTATGCATCATACTTGATACGAGTGCAAACTATCTGCTGTATGGAGATGCTTATCGTGAGGATAATTTGATATCCGAAAGCCGCAGGCAATATAAAAAGGCGGGTGAGGAAACGCGCCACGATATACTTACCGCAGCAAATACGACGGGCGGAGCCTATGGATATGGCGGAGAGCTTGAGCGTCAGAAGCTTCTTTCCTGGATTCTTTCGGATTCAGACGAGCTCGATACGGAACGCCTCAGGATAATGGCGGCTGCCGTGTATTCACTGAAAAAAGATCTGTTACATGAAAAATAAGAGACCGGCAGATTTGGCTTTGATTCAAATCTGCCGATTCTTTTGTCGAGCTTTGATTTATTAATTACAACGCCGCATTTATGGTATAATCATAAATATCAAATATGAAATGAGGCTTAATATGATCGTTGAAATAAGCAAAAAACATAAAACGGAAGAGCAGATTTTATCGGAAATGAAAAACGGTTCCGGAGTAGCACTTGATGAGCTGTGGAAGAGTAGCTGGATAAACGATTCGGTGATGAAAAAGGATGCAAAGGCGCTTGAAGATCTAAAAGAGATTTCTGAATCAATCAGGCAGGATAGCGATATAGTTATCGTTATAGCGGAAGAAACGGCGGGACTTGGACTTAAGGCCGTACTTGGGTCGTTATCGGCAGAGGACGAGAAGGCTCCGGAAATAATTATATGGAGAAATACGCTCTCTGCTTGGAGCTTCAGCAAAATGCTCGAGAAAATCGAAGGTAAACGCATCGCTCTCATAGCTGTTGCCTCTGAGCCTGAGACAATTGAACTGCGAGCTGCATATGCAATCTTCAAAAATCGTATTACAGGTACATCAAAAAATGCGGGCTCGCACGCAATCGTTGCATTTACAGGAGAAAGAAGTACAGTTATAAGAAATGATGCCGGAGAGAACGGATATACGCGAATAGACCTGCCGGAAGATCAGGATGTGCGTTTTATGGGAAATTCCAATGCACTGACGCTGCTTTTGATGATAAAAGGTGTTGATGCAGGAGCTTACCTTGAAGGCTTTTCGGAAACCGTAGCGTCACCGGAATGGGACAGAGATGCTTCTCTTTTTGCTTTTGAGAAAAATCATGCCGCCGGAGCGCGATTTTTGACATGGCAGGACGAGCTTCGTTTGATTGCGGAGTGGGCGAAAGCGGTACTTGGCACGGGCGAAGCGGTGAACGGCGAAGCCTTTGATGTAATATTTTCTACAGAAGAGGGGATGCAGGATGTGATGACACCTTCGTTTGAGGGCTGCGACCCGGACGGCTCACTCTTTCTTTTGAGCAAATCCGAAGAAAATAAATACGTGGAAGAATCAAAAATAGCTTTCAGAATCGGAATCCCGAGAGCGGATGAAAGCTCCGTGGGTGCACTCATTGCTTTTGTTCAGATGTCAGCGGGAATTTCGGACAGTATTCGGTAAATATGCAAAAAGTGAAAGGTAATTTTCCTAAAAGACTTTACTTTATTTTTCGGAGTGTTATAATGGAGCTATGTAAAAAGTTAATTTTTTAACACAAGCCGGCGGATTATTTCAGCTCCTTCCGGCGAGTCGAGTAATATTCCATCAGGAGGTTTACGATGAAAAAGATTGGTGTTTTAGGAACAGGTACTATGGGTGCGGGAATAATCCAGATTCTTGCGCAGAACGGATACGAAGTAGTTATGAGGGCAAGACGTCAGACTTCTGTAGACAAGGGCCTTGCTACTGTTGAGAAGAATCTCAGCAAGATGGTAGCTAAAGAGAAGATGACGGAAGAAGCTAAGAATGAGATCATGGGAAGAATCAGCGGAAGCACTGATATCGAAGTTATCAAGGACGCTGACCTCATCATCGAAGCTGCAACTGAAGAAATGGAATCAAAGAAGGCTCTCTTTGCTGAGCTTGATCAGCTTGTTAAGCCTGAAGCTATAATAGCTACGAACACATCATCCCTTTCGATCACAGAGATCGCTGCTGCAACAAACAGACCTGATAAGATCATAGGAATGCACTTCTTCAATCCTGTATCAATGATGAAGCTCGTAGAGATCATCAACGGTCTTGCTACATCAGAAGAAACAAACAAGACTATCGTTGAACTTGCAGAGAAGCTCGGAAAGACACCTGTAGAAGTTAAGGAAGCTCCTGGATTCGTTGTTAACAGAATTCTCATTCCAATGATCAACGAAGCTGTAGGCATTCTCGCTGACGGCGTTGCTGATGCAGAAGGCATCGACACGGCAATGAAGCTCGGTGCTAACCACCCAATGGGCCCTCTCGCTCTCGGCGACCTTATCGGACTTGACGTATGCCTCGCTATCATGGATGTACTCTACAATGAGTTTGGCGATCCTAAGTACAGAGCTCATACACTTCTAAGAAAGATGGTAAGAGCAGGCAAGCTCGGCCGCAAGACAGGCGTAGGCTTCTTCGACTACAGCAAATAAGAATGTTTTTCAAGGGGGTCAGTGCTCAAGCGGTGCTGCCCCTTGATTTTTTATGAGGCGATAAAATATATTCCTGCACAAATAATATATTATAGGCAGCTTGTTATTAATATGCTTTTTCGGGTATAAACGAATCATGACAGGAGGTAATAAAATGCTTAATTCAAAGGTTAGAGATTTAATAAATGATCAGATAAACAAAGAGCTTCATTCAGCTTACATTTATCTCGATTTTGCAAATTATTATTATGACCACGGACTTGACGGGTTCGCCAACTACTTCGATGTTCAGGCACAGGAGGAGCGCGACCATGCAATGCTCATGAGGACATACCTGCATAACAATGGAGATACCGTTACATTTGAAAAGATAGAGAAACCGGACTACAAATATGATACTCCGATGGATCCTCTCAAGTATGCGCTTAAGCATGAGGAATATGTAACTTCGCTTATCAACAAGATATATAAGGCTGCCGATGAGATCAGTGATTACAGGACTATGCAGTGCTTTGACTGGTTCATAAAGGAGCAGGGAGAAGAGGAAAAGAGTGCACAGGATCTTGTCAGAAAGTACGAGCTCTTCGGAAGCGATGCAAAAGGTCTCTATGCGCTTAATCAGGAGCTCGCGGGAAGAGTTTATACCGCGCCGTCGCTTGTTCTGTAAGGGCAGCGGAGCGTATATGATAATAACTAAAGTAAACATTAAATAATATGATCAAAGGTCTGAAAGGAGACAAAAATGAAATTTTTAAGATGCGAACACTGTGGAAATATCGTAACACATATGTATGATGCAGGAGTACCTGTAGTATGTTGTGGAGAGCCTATGAAGGAGCTCGTTCCTAACACTACAGATGCTGCAAACGAAAAGCACGTTCCTGTAGTAACGGTAGAAGGAAACAAGGTTACGGCTCAGGTTGGATCGGTTGAGCATCCTATGCTTGCTGAACACTACATCACATGGATCGTTCTCGAAACAAAGACAGGATGCCAGAAGAAGGCTCTTAACCCTGGCGAAAAGCCATATGCAGAATTCCTGCTTACAGAAGGCGATGAGGCAGTAGCAGTTTACGAATATTGCAACCTCCACGGACTCTGGAAGACAGAACTTTAATAGGATATAACAATTCCGAGCGGTAATATTATCGCTCGGTTTCTGTATGTATCTATGGCAAAGGATTGGGCTCAACAACCTATATGACGAGCTCAAAATTCACGTTACATTCCTGGACATTGGGGCGGCGATGGTGTCGTTGAGGTGATATCATGGACTTGAACAAAAAGCAGAAGGGCACGATAATAGTATGTGCTGTCTTGTATTTAATTGTTATTGTACTTGCTTTTTATGCAAATTCCGGAGAGCGGTATAACGTCTGTATTGGTATTGCTGCATATATAAACAGCGTGACGGCTTTGTATTACAATGGCTTAAAAGGCAGAAAAAGCGTAGTCTTTGTAGCAATCCTGGGGCTTGTTGTGAACGCCACTTTTCTAATGCTGCGATTTATGGGAAAATTTGCGGCAAAATCGGGCTTGCCGTCAGAAGAAGAAACAATAATTACGATCTTGCTTATAGGATTAAGTCTGGTGTGGGTATATTACAGCATCAAGGCGCTGCACAAAAAAGCACCAGATGAAGAGGTATAGGAAGCCTTTTAGGCGAAGATGTAGTCGTATTTCAGCGAAAAGCTATGTAAGATATTTTGAGCGGCACGGGTGCCGCTCATTTTTTATATCACTATCTCTGCCGTGCTTCCGCCATGCGGTTCTTTTTTTACGACGATTTGGCGGTCTATTCTGTATTTCAGCTCGGAAACATGTGAGATTATGCCGATCAGCCTGCCTCCGCCGCTCAAGTCCGCAAGTGCATTGATTGCTTGCTTAAGTGATTCATCGTCCAGCGAGCCGAACCCTTCATCCACAAACATAGTATCCAATCTTATACCGCCGGCTTCCGCCTGAATTTCGTCGGCAAGACCGAGTGCGAGAGAGAGCGAAGCCTTGAAGGATTCGCCGCCGGAGAGCGTCTTTACATTTCTTTCCGTGCCGTTAAAGTGGTCAACAACATCGAGGTCGAGACCGCTTTGACTTCTGAGCGTATCGGCTGCCCTTCTGCGCTTAAGCTCGTACTGATTTCCGCTCATTATCATAAGGCGCGTGTTCGCCCTGTCTATTATCCTGTCAAAATAATAGCCCTGTACATATGTTTCGAGTTCAATTTTATCCTTGCCCGAAACAGTACCGCCCGCCGTATCGGAAAGTGCTTTGATGCTCTGATATTCAGCTTCAAGCTCGGCAAGCGCAGAATAAATTTCGGAAATGCCCTCAAGAGCATATATGTTTTTTGAAAGACGCAGCTTAACTGTATCGGTGATTGCAGCGAGCTTTGTCTTTTGCTCGGAAAGCTCATCAAGCGTTGCTTTTTCGGCACTCATATCCATAAGCACGGCACCATCCGTTTCTGTTGCGAGCAAGGCGATTGCACTGTCCGTTTCTGCAAGTCGCTTGTCGGCATCCGCATGAGCTTTTTCGGCATTGGCAAAAGCTTTTTCGTATGCACTCTTTTGACCTGTCATCGAATCTATTGCAGCCTTTGCCGCCGTCTTATCTTCAAACAAAAGCTTCGCCTTAAGCTTTGAAATTTCGCCCTTGAGCGATTCAGCCTTTGCGTCAAGTGAAGCTATGAGCTTTTCACAATCGGATATCGACTGCTTTAACTCCTCCGACTCAAGCCTTTTTTTCGGAATCAGTTCATAGACCTTAGCACGTCTTTGTATCTTTGCATCCTCGGCAGAAAGATCGCAATTGAACGATGCGAGCTGATTCTTCAGGCCTGAAGCTATCAAAGCCATCTCGGCCGGGATGCTGTCAAACTCAAAATCAGCCGGCGTATCGGCATCTGAGGATTTGAATTTTGCTGCCATTTTTGATATTTCGGTGCGCTTTGAATCGACTCGTGCAGCTATTCCTGCTGCGAGTGCACTCGCTTCGGCGGCGTTACGCTCGGTTTCTTCGGCTTTTTTCTTGGCTTCGTTGAGCTCGGCTTCCGTAGGCGCATCAAAAGCGGCTTTTGCAGGCGAAGGATGAATGGCAGATCCGCATACGGGACAAGGT
>JAEXBK010000136.1 GCA_023394035.1 Bacillota bacterium | reverse complement strand
ATACATGTTTGTGAAGGCATCTTTTCTGACTCGTCTGTCATAGCCCTCCATAAACTTAATGTAGTTGCCGTGCGTAAGCTCAACGGTTTCGCCGTTTTCGTCCTTTATCTCACCGAATTTCATGTCGGCATCACCGAGCATAGAATAGATATTGTCGGGCGCGGAGATGACTTCGCTTAACTGTGCCATAATGTTTTCTTCGGAAGCCGAAAGCACGTGTTCCTTTTCTCTGAGTATCTTTCTGAGCTGGAAGTCGTAGAGCTTAAGCTCAGGCTCTTCTTCTATGAATTTTAATATCTTATCTTCCGACTCCGAAAGAAGCTCAGGCGTCAAAAAGCTCATAGCAGCCATTGCCTTTGATGCTGCTGTCATAGATTTGCCGAACATCTCCTGAAATGTCGAGAATGTGGTATCCTCATCCTGGCGCATTTTTGCATATGCTATAAGCTTGGCAAGCTTGAGCTCTATTTTATCAGCGGCTTTTAGGGCTGACAGAAGCGATGATGCACTTTCTGTGAGTTTACCTCTGAAGCCTTCAAATTGATTGGAAAGCTCAAGAGCTTCGCTAAGGTCTTTATCCCAATCAGCCGTAGTTTCATACATGGCTTCGATATTCCATTTATCTTTTTTGTCTATTGCAGATCTTTCTTTTACCATTTTTGTTCCCATGTGCTCCTCCTATGTAGTATAATAAACGATATTGACAGTATACCACAGAACTGAAAGGATTAAAATATGGATGGAAGGCCGATAGGTTTTTTTGATTCCGGAATCGGCGGAGTGACGAGCATACCTCATATTATGAGATTGCTGCCGAACGAGAGCATCATTTTCTACGGAGATACGGCAAGGACCCCATACGGATCAAAATCTGAACAGACGATCAAACAATTCACACTTCAAATAGGTGAATTCCTCATAAAAAATAATGTAAAGATGATAGTCATAGCGTGCAATACGGTAAGCTCTACGGCTCTTGAGCTGCTAAGGAGCACTTATCCTGATATTCCCGTAATAGGATGTATATCTCCTACGGCAAGGGAAATCACAAAGCTTTGCGATTCGGGAAGCAGAATAGGAATCATGGCAACAAAGGCAACGGTAAGATCGGGAGCATATGAGGCTAAGATAAAGAGCTACGATGATTCACTGAGTATAAAATCAGTTGCATGTCCTGCAATCGTACCTCTCATAGAAGAGGGAATAATAGATAACGAAATAATGGATCTGACCATAAGACATTATCTTGACGATTTTATAAGCGAAAACAAAATAGATACGCTTGTGCTCGGATGTACGCATTATCCGCTTATTGCGGATAACCTTTCAAGGCTTTATCCGGGTGTGAGGCTTATAAGTTCATCAAAGGAAGTCGCAACCGCTGTCAGGATGGAGCTCGAAACGGCAGATCTTCTTGCAGGAGAAGGGACGCCAAAGAGCACCTTTTATGCAAGCGACCTTTCCGATAATTTTGTTGAAATGATAAAGCTTATACTCGGTAAGGACAGAGAAGAACTGAATATAAAATTCAAGAATCTCGATATTTAGATTTAATTAACATGAATATTAGGAAACAGGTATGAATTTAGACGAACTTTACGAAATCCTCGATATTGAGGAAGGACAGGATTTTACATATTTTGAGAACTTTGCAGATTTGATGGAAGCCGATGCAAATATCGACGCGGACGCTATCGGAGGACTTCTCAGAAGCATAGATATGACGGTTTTTTCAGAGCTTGCGGAAAGCTATTTTTATGATGTGACGGAACATCTGCCGGATTCATCTGTTGAAATCTACGGAATTATAGAAGCGGTTAAGAATAACTTCGTTTCGCTTTCAATGGCTGCTGCAAAAGAAGATGAAGCTGCTGTATCAAAGCTCGCAAACGAGATAGAACGCTTCAGAGAATGGTACAGCCTGTCGGAAAACTGCGTTATGAGAAATGACGAAACAGGTGAAGCGAAGAATATCTCCGTCAGAGACGCCGTAACTGAATCAAGATATTCAGCTATTACCGGAACGGAATTTTCGTTTGATTTTGCCGGAGCGGAGACATATGAATTAGAAGAATATATCGTTAATATCGGGGAGCTTTCATGAAATCGATAAGCGTTGCACTTGTATACCTCGGCTCTATCATGGGAGCCGGCTTTGCTTCGGGACGCGAAGCCTGGCAATATTTTGGCGTGTTCGGAAAAGACGGATACTACGGGCTTGCGGTAGAAGCTGTTTTGTTCATTGCGTTCGGCTGTATGGCCTGCTACATAGCGATAAGGAAGAAGAGCTCCGACATAGGAACTATTGTAATACCGATCGAAAATGGAGCATCACGCCGTATACTCAGCACGATTACGGAAATTTTTATATACTTTGCCGTGGTTTCAATGACAGCGGCCGGAGGTGCTTTGCTCTATCAGAAATTCGGACTTCCGAAATATGTCGGCGGTATACTGATTGCACTCCTTGCCCTTATAACTGTGCTTGGAGATTTTGAAAGGGTGTCAAGAGTTCTCGCATTCATAATGCCTGTTCTTTTTATAATAGTAATTGTACTTTGCCTTTATGTCTCATTCTTTGTCGAAAAGAAGGTATCAGACGAATCGGTAATAATTCCGTCACCGCTTACAGGAAGTTGGCCGTTTGCGGCGATTCTTTTTGTGGCATATAACTTTATGGGAAGTATACCGATAATCGCACAGGCATCTATCAGAGCTCATTCACCGAAGAGGGCTCTGCCGGGAGCTGCAGCAGGCGGAATAATGCTTGCACTGCTTTGCATAGTACTTGTAGCGGCGATGCAGAAGGACAGAAATATGTCCGATTTGCTCGACCTGCCTTTGCTCGGTTTTGCAGGAAAGCTATCAAAGCCTGTTGAACTTGTCGTTGCAGCGGTGCTGTTCATTTCGATATATTCATCTGCAACATCATGCTTTTACGCTTCGACAAACAGCTTAAGGGTAAAGCACAGGAAGGCTATTCTTGCCGGACTTTCTGCAATTGCATTTATTATCGGTCTTGCCGGATTTAAGAATATGGTAGCATATATTTATCCTATCGAAGGATACTTCGGTATAATGATAATAATATTGCTTACCTTGAACTTTATTAAGACGGTATCGGAAGGAAGAAAAAATGAACACTAATTCTATATACGAACAATTTGAAGGATATGACAGATATGATCTTCCGGTCGGCATAGTGCGTGTTACGGCAGGAGAAGGCGGAGACGTTTATCTGATAGACTGCGGCGGAAAAACTGCCATGTATGATTGCGGAATGGCATACTGCGGCGGTAAAATGATAGAATACACAAAGAAACAGCTAAAAGAATGGGGCTACGATTCGGTAGACTATGTTTTTGTTTCTCACTCTCACTACGATCACATCGGAGCATTGCCTTATATAATAAAAGAATGGCCTGATGTAAAGGTGTGCGGTGCTGAAAAGGCGGCAAAGGTATTCAGGAGCGAAGGCGCAAAAGCCTTAATGGTAAAGCTCGGTACGGCTGCCAAGAAAGCATATCAGCCGGAGGAAGAAGCGGGCTTTGATATTACAGCCGACGGTATGAGGGTCGACATTATCCTGAAAGACGGAGACAGCATCAATATAGGCTCAAAAACGATAACGGCATATGAAACTCCGGGACATACGGACTGCTCGATGAGCTTTATGCTGCTTCCGGAAAAGATACTTTTTATTTCGGAGAGCACGGGAGTATTAAGAAGACCTGACCTTGTTTCATCAGCCATACTAAAGAGCTTTGATGATTCCATAGCTTCTGCACTAAAGTGCAAGAGTCTGAAGGCGAAATCTTTGATCGGGAGTCACTACGGTCACATACCTGAATTTTTTACTGACGAGTATTTTGACAGATATATAGAAACAGCTTCATCCGAACAGCGGATATTTGCAGGTATGTACAAAGACGGTGCATCAATGGAAGAAATGATGAAAAAGTACGATGAAATGCACTGGACAAAGCAGCGTGCGGCAGCTCAGCCGAGAGAAGCCTTTACGGAGAATGCAGGGCATATCATAAGGAGCTACATTAATAAATATATCAGCGATACGGAGGAAAGATAATTGGTTAACATAATAAACCTGCCAAGCGGAGTAAGGCTTGTTACAGAATATATGCCTCATGTCCATTCCGTAGCAACGGGAATATGGGTAGGCAACGGCGCTGTCGATGAGGAAGATAAATATTCGGGAATATCACACTTTATTGAGCACATGATGTTCAAGGGAACAAAGAACAGAACAGCAAAGCAGATCGCGTCGGAGATAGATGCAATAGGTGGACAGATAAACGCCTTCACAGGCAAGGAAGCTACATGCTACTATGTAAAGACTACAAGTGAAAACATGGAAAAAGCTGCCGATGTTCTTGTCGATATGCTCACAAACTCATTGTTTGAGAAGAATGAGTTGGATAGAGAACGCCTCGTGATATGTGAAGAAATCAAGATGAACAGGGATACTCCGGATGATGTTGCTCACGAAAATGCCGAAACCCTTGTATTCAAGGGCAGAAGCATAGGCAATTCAGTTCTCGGAACGCCTACGAGCTTAAGCCGTATAACGAGCAATGTTATGCGTTCCTACGTAAAAGAAAAATATACCACGGACAGGATCGTAATTTCGGTAGCAGGTAATTTTGATGAGGAACGCCTGATAGATTATTATTCAGACAAATTTACGGAGCTTGGGAAAGCCCAAATTAAAACCGATAAAAAAGACGAAGCCTATACTCCGGGATACAAATCCGTCAAAAAAGACATCGCCCAGACGCACATATGCCTTGCAACTCAAGGTGTAGGAATAGACGATAAGAGGTATTATGCACTTTCAGTGCTTAACAACGCCATGGGCGGAAGCATGAGCTCGAGGCTTTTCCAGAACATCCGAGAGCAGAAAGGGCTTGCGTATTCCGTATACTCGATGAACGCATCATTTACAAATGACGGCTATTACTCGATTTACGCAGGTATAGGTCACGATAAGCTTAGAAGTGCAATAAACGGTATACGCGAAGAGCTGAACACACTTTCTGACAGAGGAATAACTGCAGAAGAGCTTGAATCTTCAAGAGAACAGCTCAAGTCATCCTATATATTTTCGCTTGAAAGCACTGCGGGAGTAATGTTTAAGAACGGGAAAAACCTTTTATTGCTTGACAAGGCATATGCTCCTGACGATATAATAAAAAGCTTCAATGATGTAACAATGGAAGATGTAGACGAAGCAAAAGCTCTTATATGCGATTTTGACAGATATTCGGCATGTGTCGTATCATCGTCAAAAACAGATGTCAAAGCTCTTATGAGAGGATAACATGAAAATAAAGATAGTTTCAAAAAGCGGAATAATGCCTTCATATGCTACAAGCCAGTCAGCGGGCTTTGATCTTCCCGCCTATTTGCCGGACAATGATATAGTTCTTAAACCGGGAGAAAGGGCGCTTGTACCTACAGGAATATTTATGGAAATTCCAGAGGGCTTTGAAGTACAGATTCGTGCAAGATCGGGTCTTGCCGTCAAACACGGTATAGGGCTTGTAAACGGCATAGGAACGATAGACGCTGATTATCGCGGAGAGATAAAGGTTCCTCTCATAAACTGGGGGGATTCGGATTTTACCGTCAAAAATGCGGAAAGAATCGCTCAGGCTGTAGTCAGCAAGTTTGAAGCATGCGAGTTTGAGCTTGCCGATTCACTCAGCTCTACCGAGCGAGGTGAAGGCGGCTTCGGCCACAGTGGGGTTTGATTATGCTGCTCAGAAAAGATATAGAAGAAAAAGAACGCAGCCTTTCGGTTTACGCATCAAAATCAGCCGATTCCAAAGGCAGAGCCTTTTTTGAGGAGCCGTGTGCGGTACGCAGTGAATATCAGCGCGACAGAGACAGAATAATACACGGTAAATCGTTCAGACGGCTCATGCATAAGACTCAGGTATTTCTCGGAAGTGACGGAGATCACTACAGAACCCGCCTGACGCACACACTTGAGGTAAGTCAGGTGGCGAGAACCATAACGCGCGCTCTTTCTCTGAATGAAGACCTGACGGAGGCAATAGCTCTCGGTCACGATTTGGGTCATACACCATTTGGACACAACGGTGAATACATATTAAACGAAATATATCCCGGAGGCTTCAGACATAACGAACAGAGCCTGAGAGTAGTTGATCTGCTCGAATCTTCTCGCGATAGGGAAGGGCTTAATCTAACATGGGAGGTCCGGGACGGCATCCTTAACCATTCGGGCAAAGGAATTCCGGGAACTGCAGAGGGAAGTGTTGTACGCCTTAGCGACAGAATAGCATACATAAATCACGATATAGATGACGCATTGAGAAGCGGTGTAATATCCGAAAGCGACTTGCCGAGAGATGCCGTGCTTCTTTTCGGAGACAGGCACAGCACGCGTATAAAT
>JAEXBK010000130.1 GCA_023394035.1 Bacillota bacterium | reverse complement strand
TGTGATAAAATATAATAGAGAATTTTTAAGAGAGGAGTCTTGAAATGATTTCCGGTAAGAAATTAAAGCAAATTCGCTTATTTAGAAAACTAACACAAAAAGAGCTTGCCATCATGTCCGGACTGACTGATGCTGCAATTCGTAATTATGAATTGGGAAATAGATCACCGAACAATGAACAATTACGAAAAATAGCAGATGCACTTAACTGTGATATTTCTGCTTTAATCGACCATGATCCAAACTCTATTTTTGAGATCATGCACATTATCTTTGACTATGAAAAGGAAATGAAGTTCCGTCCCCTTGCAGGAAACGGTGAACCTACTGCACTTCTATCCCATAATCCGCATTTTGATGACTTTTTAATCGAATGGGATGAAATGAGAAAGAAACACTATAACGGGGAAATTACAGACGAAGAGTTTGAAGATTGGAAATTGTCTTTTCCTAAGAAATCAAGATTTTTAAAGAAAAATAAATAATAAAGCAGTCACATTAATAATGTAATTGATTGCTGACTTATCGCTAAAAATATATATTGTTCAATAAAGGAGGATGCCTGTGGAATTTCCAAAGCAATTAAAAGATATAGTATATAATTTATTGCAAGAACCTACATTAGATAAATTTAGAGATTTTTTGCATGCACAAACAGGAGAGCATAATTCCATTGACTTTAAAAAACAATGGATTGAAAGTGCCACTTTAGCAAAAGAAATGTTAGCATTAGCAAACTCAAAAGGTGGTATCATTGTATTTGGAGTAGCGGAAAATGAGGATAGTAGCATATGTATTGACGGATTACCTGAAATAAAAGATAAAGCAATTATTTCCAATGAAATAAAGAATTTTATATCGTCAAATTTAAAATATGAAATCTATGATTTTTCATATACAACATCAGAATATAAAGCATTGGAAAACAAAAAATTTCAAATGTTGTTTATAGACGATACACCTAAATACATCCCTTTTTTATCAAAAAAGGAAAGTGGCAAACTTAAACAAAATATGATTTATATTCGCCGAGGAACCTCTTGTGAAATAGCAAATGAAGAAGAACTACATACAATATTTAACAGACGAATGCAATATTTATATCCTTCTAAAGGGGAACCTCTTCAATTGGATGAGCATTTAAAACAATTAAGAGTTCTCTATGAAATGATTGAAAAAAATCATGTATATTACAAAAACTCACCTTTAAATAAAATTGCTTCAGCTTTTAGCTCTATCACTAATTTCTCATTAGGAGAGAAGGTTGTTGAACCCAATCCACTTTACCCTGATGAAAGTTATGAACAGTTTATTTCAAGAATGCTTGTCGAAAAAAAGAAAAAAATTGAACGGGTCCTTGATTTATATTAAATATTCTAATGTATTATTTTACCTGTCAATCAACTAATAATAAATTTTCTCTAATTATAAAGGCTTCTATTTTCATAACCACGGAATTCTCAAAAATTTTAAATTTACCAGATACAAAAAGACCGTAACAACTAAGCTACGGTCCAATTTTTTGTATTCATTTGTAAAGCCACTTTTAACTATTATTGGATTTATTCTTTTTGCAATCTTTACCCAATTTTGTCCCAGTTGCTCATTTTCATAGGCTAAAATCTTTATTTTAAGCCATTTCTGTGATTTTTCGCTCTACTCCCACTCTATCGTTCCGCTCGGTTTTGGCGTGAAGTCATAAAGCACTCTGTTTACGCCCGGCACTTCATTTACGATGCGCTGGACAATGTGCTGCATGAGATCAAACGGGATGTTTTCGACGGTTGCGCTCATGGCATCGATCGTGTTGACGGCTCTGATGATGACCGGCCATTCGAATGAACGGGCGTTGTTCTTGATACCGGTTGATTTGAAGTCAGGAACCACGGTGAAATACTGCCAGACCTTGCCTTCCAGACCGTTCTTTGCAAATTCTTCGCGAAGAATCGCGTCCGATTCGCGGACGGCTTCGAGACGAGCTCTTGTGATTGCACCTGTGCAGCGAACTCCGAGTCCCGGTCCCGGGAACGGCTGGCGATAAACCATGCTGTCAGGCAAACCAAGCGCTTTACCTATGACCCTTACCTCATCCTTGAACAGGAGCTTAAGCGGCTCAACGAGTTCAAACTGCATGTCTTCAGGAAGACCGCCGACGTTATGATGAGCTTTGACAGGACCGCTCTCGAGGATGTCAGGGTATATCGTTCCCTGTGCGAGAAACTCTATGCCTTCGAGCTTGCGAGCCTCTTCCTCAAAGACACGGATGAATTCGCCGCCGATGATTTTGCGCTTTTGTTCAGGTTCTTCCACGCCTGCAAGCTTCTCGAGGAATCTGTCCGCAGCGTCTACATATACGAGATTTGCGTCCATCTCATCGCGGAAAACTCTTACGACCTCTTCAGGCTCGCCTTTCCTCAGAAGACCGTGATTTACGTGAACGCTGACGAGCTGGCGACCGACGGCTTTGATCAAAAGCGCCGCAACTACCGACGAGTCCACTCCGCCTGACAGCGCCAGAAGCACCTTCTTGTCACCGATCGTCTCCCTCAGTTCTACAAGCTGTTTATCAATAAATTCCTTTGCAAGCTCCGGAGTAGTTATCCTTTTCATATCTGCAGGGCGAATATTGCTGCTCATGTTTTCCACCTTTCATTCTTTCTTTAAATTACATCAAATTCAGTTTATCATATTGCTATTTTACCATGTATTTGCCGATTAACAAAACTATTATCTTATTCCGGGCAAAATATTTACCGCAAAATATTCACATCAAAATCATCTTAAAAATTCACATTATAGATTATCAGCACATAAACATGGTATAATTGCCATATACAAAATGTTTTATTGGTATGGGAGGGGTAAAAATGCCGGAAAACAGACCACGCGGAAGGCGCAAATTCGTATCGGGAGAGAGCACCGAGCCTAAGAAGGGACGCAAAATCTTCGGAGATTCTCCGCTCGGAGGGCTCGGAGGTTTTTTCGGAAATTCGGGTAATTCAAATCAGACCGAACGAGAAGCTTCGGGAAACGATTTCAATCAAAACCGTCGCCCGTCAAGTTCAAACCTTGATGATGCATTCAACAATTCAGGAAACGCCTCTTCATATTCCGGTGGTGGATACGGAGGCAAAAGATTCAGCAGCAGAAAGCGCAGCGGCTGCCTTATGCCGATGCTTTTGCTGCTTCTGTTCATATACTTAGGCAGTAAATTTCTCGGAAACGGAAGCGGTCTTATCGGTTCTCTGCTCGGAGACGGAAGCTCCGGCGGTCAACAGAACATGCAGCAGCTCGTCCAGACGATTTCACAGGGTGGATCCTCTTCCGAATGGATAGGCGACGATACGAGCACGGGAACTCTCGATAACAATGTCGTATCCGGTGCAAGAGATAAATTCACAAAGCTCAAAGGAAACGGCGATGATACCGTAACATTGATTGTTTACATGTGCGGCTCCGATCTCGAATCAAACGGCGGCATGGCAACGATGGATCTTCAGGAAATGCAACAAGCCAAGCTTTCCGATAAGGTCAACATTATCATATTCACAGGCGGAAGCCGCGGCTGGCGAAACAACATGGTGAGCAGTCAGGTGAACCAGATATACAGACTTTCGTCAAAAGGGTTTGAACGTTTGATGGACAACGCCGGCACTTCTTCCATGACCGATTCCAAAACGCTTGAAGCCTTCATTAAGTGGACAGATAAAAATTATCCGTCAACACGAAAATCTTTGATCTTTTGGGATCACGGCGGCGGAACGATCAGCGGCTACGGTTATGACGAAAAGTATCCGCGTACAGGCTCAATGTCGCTTCCCGCTATCGATCAGGCGCTCTCAAATGCAGATGTCAAGTTTGACCTCGTCGGCTTTGATGCGTGTCTGATGGCTACCGCGGAAACAGCACTCATGATGGCAGATCATGCGGATTACATGATCGCTTCGGAAGAAACGGAACCCGGCATCGGTTGGTACTACACGAATTGGCTCACCGACCTTGCAGCTAACACTTCTGCGCCGACCCTCAATATCGCAAAACGCATAGCAGACGATTTCACTTCTGTCTGTGCAAAAAAATGTTCGGGACAGACAACCACGCTTTCGCTCGTCGACCTCGCCGAGCTTCAGGCTACGCTCCCTGCAAAGCTTGCCGCTTTTGCAAAGAGTACGGACAAGCTGATCGGAGACGGCGACTACAGTCGCGTTGCAACTGCAAGAAGCGGAAGCCGTGAATTTGCAAGATCAACAAAGATCGACCAGATCGACCTCGCTCACTTTGCTGCGCTCATAAAGACAAAAGAAGGTCAGGAGCTCGCTAAGACGATAGTCAGCTCCGTAAAATACAATCGCACATCACGAGATGCCGTAAATGCCTACGGACTCTCGATATATTTCCCTTTCAACAAGCTGAACCGAGTCGATCATATAACAAATACATATGCACAGATCGGTATGGATACCGATTATTCCTCGTGTATCAAACACTTTGCTCAGATGCAGGTAAGCGGTCAGGCTGTATCAGGACAATCCTCGATTCCGTCATTCCTCGGCGAGCTCATCGGCGGTGCATCCGTTGCACCTTCAGGAAACGGAGGCACGATATCAGCCGGCGACATCCAGCAGCTAATTTCACTCCTTCTATCCGGCAAAGGGAGAAACCTTTCGCAGTACGGAATCTCTGACCTTGACGAAACGAATACGGCATTTTTGAGCAGCGAACCGCTTAGTGCCGATCAGATAATCGATACGATTTCAGCCGAAAGAATATCTCCGTCCGATCTTGAATGGAAAAATAACGCAGAAAGAAAGCCTTCTATACAGATGTCCGAAGAAAAGTGGTCGGGAGTCACTTCCGTAGATATGGGACTTTTCTACGATGACGGCACAGGCTATATCGATCTTGGTCTTGACAATGTGTTCGAATTCGACAAGGACAACAACCTCCTGCCTGACTTTGACAATACATGGCTTGCAATCAACGGTCAGCCTATCGCATATTATCACACCGATACCTTTGATAGGGGCGATGACGACTACAAAATCAGCGGCAGATCTCCTGTGCTATACAATGGTCAGCGCGCCGATCTGATTCTCGTATTTTCAAGCGATAATCCAAAGGGTTATGTTGCAGGAGTAACAT
>JAEXBK010000075.1 GCA_023394035.1 Bacillota bacterium | reverse complement strand
ACGTCCTTCCGTTTATTACTATTCCTTATTAGAGGCTAAGCTACTTATGTTGATTTGAAAGAGCGCTATTGCGCTCTTTCGGTTATCCTACACAGTAAAAAAATATTTCAATCCGCACAGTCATGATTTATATTGAATAAATTATGAATAATACTGTGATATTTGCTGAATTATATCATTTAAAGAAGTAAAAGTAAATAGTAATAATATAAAATTAATTATAAAATGGATATTATATTGTTATAATGAATATTTTATGATATTCTATTGTAAATGATACATGCGGAGGCGAAGTATGCTTATAGTGCTTACATATGATGTTGAAACAATAACCGCAGGTGGACGAAGGCGTTTACGCAAGGTAGCTAAAACATGTGAAGATTATGGGCAGAGGGTACAAAGCTCGGTGTTTGAGATAATTGCTACGCCGGCACAACTTGTAGAACTGAAACATAAGCTCGAGAATATCATTGATACTGAATGTGACAGTATAAGGTATTACCATATGGGGGCTAATTGGCAGGGACATGTTGAAAGCATAGGTAAGAAAACGAGCTTTGACCCGGAAAAAGATGTTTTTATATTTTGATAAGGATTTCACCATGAAAAAAATCAAGTACGCAAGATTTGATGAGGAAAGTTCAGCAAAGCAAACACTTAGGGCGCATCTTGACGGGGTTGCCTCAAGAATGGAGAAATATGCGGGTGGCAGACTGCGGAACATATCAAAATTAATAGGGATATTACACGATTGCGGCAAGGGATCAGAAATTTGGCAGACCTACTTTTTATCATCAATAAACAAAAGCAATGACTGTGACGGCAACGAATGTTTTGGGAACTGTAAACGTCCTGAAAATGTTCCTCATTCTACGCAAGGGGCGAGATTTGTCGCAGAACTGCACAGCATCTATGCAAGAGAAATTTCATCTGAATTCTCAGGAACATCTCGTGTCATCGAATTGATTTTTAACGACATGACGGCAGACTTGCTGAGATATGTTATTCTTGCCCATCACGGTATGTTCGACGCCATGTCGCCCGATGGGAATTTTTACTTGGAAAATCGAGCAAGGCTGAATGATGACAAAAACAAAGAAATTTTTGCCGAGTGTAAAGCGGAAACGAAATACGAATATCCCGATTTTGATTTTCTTATTTCTTATAAAAATGCTGTGCAGGAAATAAAACTTTTGATGGACCCTCCATGTAAACAAACGGAATTTGATATAGGATTTCTTGCACGCATGCTTCTGTCAATGATGATTGATGCGGACTGGAGTGATGCGGCTGCTTTTCCGAACAGATATACTGAGTATGAAAAAAAGCTGAAAGACTTTGCTTGGGATTGCTTCTTAAAGCAAATAGAGGATAAAAGCGAGGCATTTACACAAAGAAACGATGTTGACCGCCTAAGAAGCAAAATTTCAGATGAATGCAAGAGCGCAGCGAAAAGGCGACCGGACATATATGAGCTGAACGTACCTACAGGTGGCGGTAAGACGATATCCGCTATGAGGTTCGCTTTAAACCATGCAAAAATTCACGGCAAAAAAAGAATTGTTTATGTTGCGCCGTTTATAAGCATATTAGAGCAAAATGCTGAGGAATATAGAAGTATAATGGCAAAGGCACCGGAAGAAAACAAATATATTCTAAGCCACTATACAGATATTGCAACATCAAACCTTGAAACCGGCTCAAATAAAAATTATGATTATGATAATGTTACTTCGGTGAGTGCTAAGGCGGGAATCGACAACTGGTCATCTCCCGTTATTTTTACGACTATGGTGCAGCTTCTTCTCACGCTGTTTTCGTCAAATAAACGTTCTATAAGAAGATTACACAATCTTGCTGACAGCATTTTGATTATAGATGAATATCAAGCTCTTCCTATCAAAAGTCTCAGTTTGTTTAACAGATCTATCAATGCTTTAAGCAGATATTTTGGCGCTACTGTGATTATATGCACGGCAACTCCGCCTCCGCTTAGGAATACGATTGTAAGCGAAACGATGAAAACAAACATAGAGAAAATAAACTATGCCGACTTCCCTGATCTGGTCGGAAATTATGAAAAAGAACTCCCATTTAAGAGGGTTGAGCTTGTAGATGCGAGAAAAAATAAAGGGAGAGGAGGTTCTGCATATTCTATCGAGGAATTAACCGATTTTGTTTCGGAAAGGATGGGAACGATTCAATCTCTATTAGTGATTTTGAACACGAGAAAAGCTGTAAGGCAACTATACTCGAATTTACTTGAGAAAAGCCCGAATGACGTTTCAATATACATGCTTAGCAACAATATGTGTCCGGCACATCGGAATGAAATACTGAATCACGTAAAAGCTGAACTGAAAAAAGGCGTGAAAATTTTGCTTGTGAGTACTTCACTGATTGAAGCGGGAGTAGATATCTCATTCGCGGGCGTGGTGAGGTCTCTCGCAGGACTTGATGTAATTATTCAAGCTGCAGGACGCTGTAACCGCAATGGCGAAATGACGGTAGGCAAAGTCTGGATTGTCGAAGTGTCCAAAGATGTGGAAAATATTGCCAAGCTTAAAAGTCTTCTTATTGCGCAGCAGGCGCTTAACCCGCTTCTTGATCATTTTAATGAGGATCCCGAACAATATGAGAATTCGATCATGAGTACACTTATGCTGAAAAAATACTTTTTAAACTATTATAAGGCTATAGGTGACCAGACATGTTATCCCATCAAAGATGGCAGAAACTTAAATGAACTTCTTGCTGAAAACGGAACTGCGGTAAGGTTATATGAGAAAAACTGCATAAAGGAGGGTTCATATAATGTATCTGCGACGAGGATAATGACAAGAGTAAAGCAAAGCTTTTACACGGCAGGTAAGGAATATAAACCTATAGATGATGATTCGATAAGTTTATTGGTGCCCTATAAAGAAGGTTTAGAGATAATCAATCATCTGAATGCTGATAAATTCAGGTTCATGTCGCTTGAAGAGCGTCGAGACATTTTGAACAAAGCGGGATATTTCAGCGTCAATGTATTCAGAAATGTTTTTGATTATATAAAGGAAAAGGGCGGTGTGTTTGGAATTGATTTAGGGAATGAGGATGAAATAATATATGTTGTAAGGGACGGGTTTTATGGCAATGAAGGACTAAATGATAAAGAGATGGAAGAAGGTGAAAAATATGCAAAAAACAGCAAATCGGCACATATCTTTTAGAGTTTTCGGTAAGAGAGCGCTTTTTTCCGATCCCGTGACGAGAATAGGAGGAGAAAAAAGCACTTACCTCATTCCTACATACCAGGCACTTAAAGGTATAGCGGAAAGTATATATTGGAAGCCCACATTTATATGGAAAATAGAAAAGCTTCGTGTTGTAAACCCGATAAGGCTTGAAACTTCCGGAATAAGACCTATAAAATATAATGATGCAAGTTCAAATGAGTTGGCATACTACACATATCTCAAAGACGTTTGTTATGAAGTCGAGACCGAATTTGTATGGAATGACAACCGTGAAGATCTTGCAGGAGACCGGAACTACAATAAGCATATCGAAATAGCAAATCGCTCGCTGCTTAAAGGGGGGAGACGTGATATTTTTTTAGGAACGAGAGAGTGTCAGGGGTATGTGGAACCATGTAAATTTGGAGAGGTTCCAGGAGCATATGACAATGTAAACGGAAATGATATACAAACAAACTTCGGTTTTATGTTTCACAGCTTTATATATCCGGACGAAGCCTTTGATGACAAGAGCTACGGAAAATTGAGCGCGACTTTTTGGTATCCTGTAATGGAGAACGGTATAATAATATTTCCACAGGCAAAAGACCTTAAATTCAGGCGTGAAATATACAAGAAGGAACCTAAGCGATTTATCGCAGGGAAAAATTTTGAGATGTCGGGAGGGGCTGAGTAGATGGGATGGATAGAGACGCTGTATAACTCTTATAATTACTTAGAGCAAGAAGGTGAGAGAATAGAGGGAAGTGTCACGGGATTGCTTCCGCCTGCCGTTATTATGCAAAATGCACAGGTAGAGGTGACTCTGAATATGGACGGAAGTTTTGCAAGAGCTGATTTTGTTGAAAAGGAAGATGCGAAGACAAATACACCGTGTACTGAAAAATCAGCATCAAGGACTGCGAAACCCGAAGCCCATGGATTATTTGACAATATAACGTATGTGGCAGGTGATTTTCAAAATTTCTTTGCAAAGGATAAAAAAAATGATAACATCCGCAACAGCAATTTTGTTCCATATCTTGAAGCTCTTCGTTTATGGGCGGAATCAGAATTTTCAAACGCAAGTGTAAAAGCTGTGTACGAATATCTGAGAAAAGAAACTCTTGTTAAAGATTTGATAGATTCGAAAATAATAAAACTTAATAAGGAAAACACCATAGATGTGGGAAAAAAACATAACTCTATTTCGCCTGATAAATTTTTTATACGATTTGCTATTCAGCATAACGGTGAACGCAAGAAACTGTGGCAAGATAGCGCGTTATTGAAATCGTATTCGCATTATTATCTCTCAAGACATTCCGCTCAAATCCACGAGTCGTTTTGCTATGTTACGGGAAAGGCGGGATATATGTCCGAACTGCATGGGAAATATATAAGGTTTCCGGGTGACGGCGCAAAGCTGATATCTTCAAACGATTCGGCTAATTTCACTTTTAGAGGGAGATTTGATACTCCGCATGAGGCACTAAACGTAAGATATGAGGTTTCGGAGAAAGCCCATAGTGCATTGCGATATTTAATAAATCGGAACGCATATAAAAGAAACGGACTTACGGTAATTGTTTGGGCAGACGGAACAGATGTGATAAATCTTTCCGAGGATACTTTTTCCTGGTTGAATACTGCTTCTGAAAGTAGAGCACTGACGGTCGCGACGGCAGACACGGCGGATGACTTCGCAAAGAATTTATCGACGGCGTTGTCCGGATATTATTCCGATTTAGAAGTGCCGGTGACAGTTAATTTGATGATTATAGATGCCGCATCACCGGGTCGCATGGCGGTTCAGTATTTTAAAACCTTTGAGCTTGATGACTATATTGAAAAGCTTACAAAGTGGCATTCGGACTTGAGCTGGGATCGTTGGTACAAAAGAAAACAATCTGAAAAAGCAAAGCTACTATTCGGCGCTCCGTCTCCATATGAGATCTGTATTGCAGCTTTTGGTCATGAGCAAGACGGGCGACTTGTAATAAACGAGAAAAATAAATTTATAAATGCACAGCTTAGAAGAATACTTTGCTGTATTGTTGAGGGCAGCAGACTGCCAAGTGAGTTTATGAAGTGTGCATATAGGAATGCAATCAATCCGTCGGCAAAAAAAGAGGAATATAATTGGTTGGAGTGCTTACGGACAGCATGCAGCTTAATTAAAAAATATTATTTAGATAGAGGGAGGAAGGAAAACTATATGGCTTTAGATAAAAAGAATACTGAGCGGTCATATCTCTTCGGGCGATTGCTTGCTGTTGCCGACCGTGTGGAGGAAGTCGCACTTTATAGGCAAAATCGCGAAGGTGACGAATCGGCGGTCGGTTATCATGACTCAGGAAAAAGATTGACTGCCGCCAAGCGGTACATGAACATATTCGCAAAAAGACCGGCCGGTACATGGGTAAATATCAATGCAAAACTCAACCCGTATTGGACGATTTTACCGGCAAAACAACAATCATATTACAGAAGCTTAATAGGCGAGATTTGCAATATGTTTGAATATGATGATTTTAAGAGTAAAAAAGCGCTGGAACCGAGCTTCTTACTTGGATATTATCAGCAAAAGAAAGAATTGCAGTTCAGTCAAAATAAAACGGAAGAGGAATTATAGGAGGGAAATAAAATGCTGAGTAATAAGTATGATTTTGTGGCTGTTATATCTGTTAGCAATGCGAACCCGAACGGAGATCCGCTAAATGGAAACAGACCTCGCGAAACAAGCGATGGATATGGGGAAATATCGGACGTTGCAATAAAACGCAAACTTAGAAATGCCCTTCAGGATCAAGGGGAGAGAATCTTTGTGCAGTCGAATGAAAGGGCGGATGACGGATACAAATCTCTAAGTGAAAGAGCGAAAGAAGAAATCGGTGGCGGAAAAAAGCTTTCGAACGATGAGTATGCCGCCATAGCGTGCAAAAAATTTATTGATGTAAGGAGCTTTGGCCAGGTATTTGCCTTTAAGAAATCAAACAGTTCCCCTGAGGTATCAGTCGGTGTCAGAGGTCCGGTATCCGTGCATCCTGCATTTAGCGTGGATCCTATAGAAATTGAAGATATACAGATTACTAAAAGTGTTAATTCAGAACCGGGGGAGAAGAAAACTTCCGATACTATGGGAATGAAATACAGAACAAAATTTGGAATGTATGTTATTAAGGGCAGTATTAATCCGCAGCTTGCCGAAAAAACCGGATTCAGTGATGGTGATGCCGAAAAAATACATAAAGCGCTGATAAATTTATTTGAAAATGACTCTTCAGCAGCAAGACCTGAGGGATCGATTTTGGTAGAAAGAGTGTATTGGTTTAAGCATGATAGCAAGCTTGGACAATATCCTACAGTAAAAGTACACAGATCTGTAAAAGTGAAGCTGAAGGAAGGTATAGAAGAAGCAAAATCTGCGGAGGATTATTCGATTGTTTATGATGAGCTTCCAAACATTGATGTCAGCATATATTCGATATAGATATGTTGGAACTTAACGGTATACAACATTTTATATTCTGCAAGAGACAATGGGCTTTGATTTACATAGAATCCGAATGGGCAGAAAATGGTGATACAATGCTGGGGCACTTTATTCACGAACGAGTTGACGATCCATATTATGAAGAAAAGCGAAAAGGGAAAATAATTGTTCGAGCGATGCCGATAATATCACGGAAGCTCGGGTTTATTGGAAGGTGCGATGCCGTCGAATTTATAAAATCCGAAATGGGGATACCTGTAAGAAATTATGACGGGTTATGGAAGATCAATGTTGTCGAATATAAGAAGGGAAAGCCGAAACGCAATATTAGCGACGTAAGTCAGCTTGCTGCACAGGCGATGAGTCTGGAGGAAATGTTTCATACGCGAATAGATAAAGGATATATCTATTACAAGGGGAATAATAGTCGTATGGAGGTTGAATTTACCGAAGAATTGAAGAATAAAGTTATTGAAACTGCCTTAGAGATGAATCGGCTGTATAAACTGCACATAACGCCTAAGTCGGAGTTTTCACAGAAATGCAGACGATGCTCGCTTAGGGAAAAGTGTATGCCGAGACTGACGGGGAGAAAACGCAGCGTCATAAACTATATAGAAAAACATATGGAGGGGATATGAGAAAACTTTTAAATACTTTATACATAACCAATCCTGACGTATATCTGGGTAGAGACGGTCTAAACATCGTTATACGAAGTGATGAAGAGGTATTACACCGTTCCCCTATACAAAACTATGAAAATATCATTTGTTTTAACTATACGGGAATGAGTCCGGCTTTAATGGCACTGTGTGATGAGCATAATGTATCGGTAAGCTTTATGACACGCTCGGGCAAATTGCGAGGAAGACTTGACGGTAATATATCTGGCAACGTTTTTCTGCGACGGGAGCAATTCAGAATAGCGGATGATGAGGAGCGGGCTTTTATGTTTGCAAAAAACTTTATAAATGCAAAGCTGTACAACTCCGTTAAAGTCATTCAAAGAGCACTAAGAGAGAATCGCGTTGGTGATAATGAGAAGATGAGAATCGCGCTCGAAAAAATGAAGGCATCAAAGAGCAAGATTAAAGACACGAAGAGTCCTGAAGAATTGCTTGGCGTGGAAGGCGACATATCGCATAGTTATTTTTCGGTATTTGATGCAATGATTTTGAAAAACAAAAATGAATTCAAATTCAATTCAAGAAACAGAAGACCACCGCTTGATCCGGTAAATGCGATGCTTTCATTTACATACTCGCTTGTAAGGATTCTTGTCGAGAATGCTCTTAAAACAGTAGGTCTTGATCCTTATGTAGGATTTTTTCACAGAGACAGACCTGGAAGAGCCGGACTGGCGCTTGATATGATGGAGGAATTGAGAGCTTATATGGCTGACAGACTCGTATTGTCATCAATCAATTTAGGACAGATAAATGCTTCCGATTTTCACATCAAAGAAAACGATGCAGTTTTATTTACAGAAACCGGTATGAAAAAATTTTTAACAATATGGCAGAGCAGATGCCATGAAACTATAACTCACCCGTTTCTTGAAGAACGTGTCGAGATAGGATTAATTCCCTACGTACAGGCAATGCTGCTTGCGCGCACGATAAGGGGGGATTTGGAGATTTATCCGCCTTTCTTCCTGCATTAGCGCGAACCTTCTACACACATCAAAAACAGCGAAGATTCGCTCTGAAATATCAGTTTATATCATACATAAAAGTATAAACGTATGATAGCTTAAAATATATTAGCTGCTATGTAGTGGTATTAAATAGCAATTCCACAATATTTGGCAGTCGCGCCCTTCACGGGCGCGTGGATTGAAATACAATCGATACAGAACCATATAAAATGAAGCGAAGTCGCGCCCTTCACGGGCGCGTGGATTGAAATACCTCGACCTTGAGGATCCGTCACAGAGAAGCCTAGTCGCGCCCTTCACGGGCGCGTGGATTGAAATGCGTGGTTCATTGACAATCATAATTCCCAGGTTGGGTCGCGCCCTTCACGGGCGCGTGGATTGAAATGGGTGGGGCGTAAGCAGAATGTATCGCCATTATGAGTCGCGCCCTTCACGGGCGCGTGGATTGAAATATAGACAAATGGACGCCTATATTGAATAGCATTGGGTCGCGCCCTTCACGGGCGCGTGGATTGAAATGTTAAAGATAATCCAGCGGCAACCGCAAAAGAAAAGTCG
>JAEXBK010000066.1 GCA_023394035.1 Bacillota bacterium | reverse complement strand
TGTGATATGTTGTTTGATTCTTCGTTGATTATCGTCTCATATCCATCCGGCTGCTGTATGATAAAAGTATTTGCGTGAGCGGCTTTTGCTGCCGCAATGACTTCTTCGTCGGTGGCGTCAAGGCGTCCGTATCTGATGTTTTCCATAATGGTGCCGTTAAATAACCATGTGTCCTGAAGCACCATGCCCATGCCCGATCTGAGCTCGGTGCGGCTGAACTTCCTGATGTCGTTTCCGTCAACGCTGATCGTGCCCGTATAATTATCGTAGAATCTCATAAGGAGCTTTACTATGGTGGTTTTGCCTGCGCCGGTAGGTCCAACGATTGCAATCTTCTGTCCGGTTTTTACATTTGCGGAGAAGTCTTTGATTATCGTTTCGCCTTCCTTATATCCGAAGCTCACGTGGTCAAACTCGACGCTGCCTTTGATGTCGCTGCCTTTGATGCACGATTCGCTTGCTGATTCAGTTTCCTCCGCTTCACCTAAAAGTTCAAAGACTCTCTCCGATGCTGCGGCTGATGATTGAAGCATATTCGTAACCTGAGCTATCTGCTGAATCGGCTGTGTGAAGCTCCGTATATATTGGAAGAACGACTGTATTTCGCCGACCTCTATGACGTTTTTGATGACGAAGAAGCCTCCGAGTATCGCAACGGCGACGTACCCGAGATTGCCGATAAATTGCATTACGGGCATCATCATTCCGGAAACGAACTGCGACTTCCATGCACTTTCATACAGCTTTTCGTTTGATGCTTCAAATGTCTTTATGGCATCCTCTTCCTTGTTGTATACCTGAACGACATTTTGCCCCGCGTATATTTCCTCGACCTGACCGTTTACATCACCTAAAAAAGCTTGCTGCGCCCTGAAATATTTCTGAGAATGCTTCATGACATTTGCAACTATAAGCACGGAGACCGGAAGGATCAAAAGCGTCGCAAGCGTCATCCATACGTTTATCGTAAGCATCATTATGAACACGCCGATGATGCTCGTAAATGAGGTGATAAGCTGTGTGATGCTCTGGTTTATGCCTTGCTGAACCGTGTCTATATCGTTAGTTATACGCGAAAGGATTTCGCCGTAAGGCCTGCTCTCGAAATAGCTTATAGGCAGACGGTTCAGTTTGTTTGAAATATCGCGGCGCAGGCTGTAGCTTACATCGTTTGAAATTCCCGTCATGACAAATCCCTGAAGAAGGGAAAATGCCGCGCTTACGAGATAAAGTCCAAGCGTTATGAGCAGAAAATATGCTATCTTATCAAAGTCGATTCCGCCTGTGCATTTGATTTTTTCTACGAGACCGTTGAACAAAGCCGATGTCGCCTTGCCGAGTATCTTAGGCCCGATGATGGTAAATACCGTGCCTCCGAGAGCGCATATTAGCATTGCAAGCAGACGCAGCTTGTATTTTCCCATATATGATGCAAGGCTCAGGAATGCTTTTTTGAAATTTTTCGGTTTTTCAACAACCGCGCCGGGTCCGAAGCCCGGATGACCTTTTCCCCTGTTGTTTGTGTTCTTGCTCATATATCAAGCTCCTCCTGTGAAAGCTGCGACTTCGCGATCTGCATATATACGCCGCACGATTTCATAAGCTCGTCATGGGTTCCGCTGCCGACGATTCTTCCTTCGTCGAGGACGATTATTTTGTCCGCGCCCATTATGGTGCTTATACGCTGTGCCACGATCAAAGTCGTCGCCGAAGACATTTCCTTGCGCAGTGCTTTTCTTAAGGCTGCGTCCGTTTTAAAGTCGAGTGCGCTGAAGCTGTCATCAAAAATATAGAATTCCGGTTTTCGTGCGATAGCTCTTGCGATTGCGAGACGCTGTTTTTGACCGCCGGACACGTTTGACCCGCCCTGCGCGATATGGGCATTTATGCCGTCTTCTTTTTCTCCTATAAATTCGCTTGCCTGTGCTATGGATGCCGCATGCATCACATCCTCATCACTTGCGTCTCCTCTGCCGTAACGTATATTTGACGATATCGTTCCCGAGAAAAGCACGGATTTTTGGGGCACAAAGCCGATGCGTGATCTAAGGTCTTTAAGATCAAGGGTTTTAACATCTTTGCCGTCTATCAGAATTTCTCCCGCAGTCGCATCGTAAAAACGCGGGATAAGGTTCATAGTTGTTGATTTTCCGCTTCCGGTACTTCCGATAAAAGCAAGGGTTTCGCCTTGCACGGCCTTGAATGAAATATCGTGAAGCACGGGCGCTTCCGCACCCGGATACGAAAATGTTACATTTTTGAATTCAATACTGCCCTTTACCGAAGGATCCGTTTCTGACGGATTTTGAGGCGACGATATTATAGGCGAGGTTTCGAGGACTTCCGAAATTCGCTTTGCCGAAACGCTTGCTCTCGGCATGAATACCGCGATTGCCGATATCATAAGGAATGAGATTATGATCTGCATTGCATACTGGATGAACGCCATCATGTCTCCGACCTGGAGCTTACCGGCGTCGATACCGTGCGCGCCCGAATATACGATAAGTACGGAAATCGAATTCATTATCAAAAACATCGTAGGCATCAGCATCGCCATTGCACGGTTTACGAACAGATTCGTCTTTGTGAGATCGCGATTTGCGTTTTCAAACCGTTCCTGCTCGTGAGCTTCCGTAGTAAAGGCTCTTATTACCGGTATGCCTGTAAGTATTTCGCGTGCCGTGCGATTGATGCGGTCGATCAAAGTCTGCAAACGCTTGAATCTCGGCATTACCGACGCGAAAAGCACGCTGATCAAAGTCAGCAGCAATCCGACGCCGAGCGCAAGTATCCATCTCAAATATGCGCCTGTGGTCGAAACTTTGATGATTCCGCCGACGGCGAGTATCGGTGCGTAGAGTATGATTCGGAACATCAAAGTCATTACGAGCTGCACCTGCTGTATGTCGTTGGTGCTTCTCGTTATGAGTGAGGCTGTGGAAAATTTATTCATTTCGTTGCTCGAAAAACCGAGAACCTTGCGGTAGACCTGATTTCTCAGGTCTTTTCCGAGCTCTGCCGCAATTCTACTCGAAATAAATGCTACCGATATGGCGCAGAGCAGCGCTATTGCCGACATGCCGAGCATTTTGATGCCTGTCTGTGCTATATACGAGGACTGCATCGCGTCAACATCTATGTTCTGTGCTTCGTACTCTTTTTGAACAAAGGCAACGGCGCCCTGCGTTATCATTGCCTCGGGATATGCATCGATTTTTGATTCGGCTTCTTTGATGATTGCATTTAGCTGTGCTTCGGGTATGAGCGACACATCGACTTTGCTTTGCTCAAGAACCAACCTTATCATTTCTGCTCTTGCCATTATTTTGTTGAGATCGGTGCGATCCGCTTCAGAAATGTCTTTAAGTCTGAATATGTCTCCGTCCTCGCTGAAGGAATCCGTTATTACTGCGGAATCCTCAGGCGAAGTCAGCAACAACAAAGAGGCAAGCGCATCCTTTCGTATCGTACTCGGTACGGCGTCCTCAATGCCCTTTTGCTGTATCCCCGTGTCTACGATCTTTGATGTGTATTCAGGCAGGGAGAGATCGCAATACGCCTGCACCAGAAGCAGTATGAAGATGAGAGCTATATAGCCGAAGTTCTTCTTCATTTTCATAAACATTTTTCGCATAAATTATTCCTCTAATTCTCTGTCAAGATTGCTGCTTATTTTTTCGGCTATGCGATTAAGCGCCTCTCGTTCTTCGTCAGTGACGCCGTGAAGCACATCTTCAAGTATCTGCCGCGCGGAAGCCTTGATCTCTTCGGTGAGCTTAAAAGCACTTTCCGTGAGCAGGTTGTGGCTTATTCTGCGGTCGTTCTTGTCCGTTTCGATGCGGATGAGTCCGCGTTCCAAGAGCTTGCTGAGCGACTGCGACACGTGACTTTTTGTAAAAAGCTTAAGCGAAGCGATGTCCTTTGATGTGTCCTTGTCTTTCGATTCCGAAAGGTACATCAGGATGATTATATCGATTTTTTGGAGATCGTATTTTTCCTGTATCGCAAAATGGCGCTTTGTGATGAGCTTGCGGAATTGACCGCCGTATAGGAAACATTCCAATTTTGAAAGCATGTGAGGCTCCTTTATGGTTTAATAATTAATGGTTTATTTTTGAACTAATGCTGTGATATTATACCCCGGTTTTGTCGGAAGTCAACACGAAGCTGAAAAAATATTATGGGGAATATAGAAGTTTAATCATGTGTATGATATGATTTTTGTCAGAAAATCAGAGGGATTGTAAGCGAAAATGAGAAGCATCAGAAACAAACTGCACACGATTATTTTTACCTGCGTCCTCGCATTTGTGCTGTCGGTAGGGATATATTCATATCTTGTAGCTTATACGATGCAGGGAAATCATCCAACTGAAAGGATGACGGCATATGTTACGCGCGTTATTGACGGCGATACTTTTGATGCGGAGCTTGAAGACGGATCAAAGCTCGTGGTGCGCCTTATAGGCGTAGATGCGCCGGAATCGGTAAACGGCGATGCGTCGCTTAATACCGAAGAGGGGCGTGCTGCTTCGGAATATACAAAGAGGCGGCTCGAAGGCAAAAGCGTCGAACTTGAATATGACAGGGAACAGAAGGATCGGTACGGGCGTAAGCTTTGTTACGTATATGTCGACGGGGAGATGTTCAACATAAGGCTGCTAAAGGACGGGCATGCAGAGCTTATGATAATACGCCCGAATGTGCGATATGAAAGAGCGCTGAGAAAAGCGGCGGGAGGACGGAAATGAAGGACGGTAAGAAGCATATAGGCGAGATTGCGGATTTTTACGGCATCAGCGCAGATGCGATAAGATACTACGAAAAAATCGGACTTTTCAGTCTTTCGCGTGAGAAAAACAACAACTACAGAAAGTTTGACAGAGAACATCTGTTGTTCATCGACTACATCAAAAACCTGAGGGATATGGGAATTCCGCTTAACAAAGTAAAGCTGATATCCCGGGAACTTGATGTTGCCGAGGTGGATAAAGTGCTTGAGAAACAATCCGATGATATAAAAAAGAAGATTGACGAGCTTCAGAAAAAACAGGCGATGTTATACGATTACAGGCGAGCGTACAAGAGAATATTAGAAGGAGCTCGGTATCCTGAGGTCGTGCGGTCGCCGAGATTCATATGCACTGATATAAACGAATCTGCGATGGAAGCGCTAAAACGTTTTAGGGATATTACATCAAAACGAGTTCCGCGGCTGACATATAAGGCATTACTGAAGGAATGGGATTCAGAGGAATGGAAAACTCCTGAAAAAGCGTCGTCGAGAGGGAAGCTCTTATCCGAACTTTTTTCCGTGGAATGTGACGAAAACGATGATTTTTGCGCTCCCGAAAAGGACTTTTATACTATAGAACCCTGCAAATGTATCCATTGCATAATCTCTTTACATACATATAAAGATTACAGCGGCTTAAAGAATATTCATGATTATATAGACCAAAATGAAATCGAACTTGTTGGAGCGCCGCTGATAAGAACACTATATCTGAAATATTGCGCCAATGCATATTACGAGTTTTGGGGACCTGTGAAATAAAGAATATATATTTAAAAAAACGATTATTTTTTCATAAAAGCATTGACCTTGGAGCAACTCCAAGGTTTATTATTTTGAAAAGATGTTATCATTTTATTTTTCTGAAAGGAGTTCAAAATGAAGGAGAAAGAAAGGTCGACGTTAAATGAAAAAAAGAAACGGGAGCTGCCGCACATCTTTGTTATTTTGCTGTGCATGATAATAATTGCGACTATATGCACGTGGATTTTTCCGGCGGGTACATACCAGAGAGTTCTCAACGAGGCGACGGGTAGAGAGATAATCGACCCTAATTCCTTTGAATATGTTGAGAAAACGCCTGTAACCCCATTTGAAATGTTCGTATGTATTGAAGAGGGACTCATTCAGGCTGCGAATATCAGTTTTCTGATTTTCTGCGCTTTCTCGAGTCTGTTTCTCATTCAGGAAAGTGGCGCTATAGATGCGTTTATTGCGGCGCTTATTCGAAAGACCAAGAAACATCCCGGATCGGCCAACATAATCATCATAATGATAATGATCATCTTTGCGGTGTGGGGGTCTACCGGTACTTTTTCGTATGAGGAGATAATTGCATTTATTCCTATTTTTGTCACGGTCTCATATGCGCTCGGATATGACGCGATGACAGGTATTGCGATTTCGGTGGTTCCGGTCGGAGTAGGGTTTGCATCCGCAACCATAAATCCGTTTACGATAGGCGTTGCGCAAGGAATTGCAGAGCTTCCTTTGTTTTCGGGGATAGGATACAGGATTTTGATTTTAGCCGTAATGACATCAATTCTTATACTCTATGTGATGTGGTATGCTCACAAGGTCAAGAAAGACCCTGCAAAGAGCCTGACCTACGGCATGGATATGTCCGCATTTATTACGGACGAAGAAAAGCTCAATACCGAAATGACAAAAAAACGCATGTGGACCTTGACTGCGTTGCTTATCTCTATCGGATTTATGGCGTGGGGACTTCTTACTCAAGGCTGGTATATAAACCAATGTGCGGCAATATTTATGATACTTGCCATAGCGGTAGGCATCATAAACTGCTGGAAAGCCAACAGGATTTGTGAAGCGTTGCTTAAAGGTCTCAGCAATGCTGTTCTTCCGGCTCTTGTAGTAGGCTTATCGAGAGCCGTGCTCGTAGTGCTTACAAAGGGGAATCTTATTGACAGCCTGATTCACGGATGTGTTTCTATGATTCAAGGATTATCTCTTTATGCAAGCGGTGTGGCAATGCTGATATTTCAAACAGTACTTAATTTCCTGATTCCGTCGGGAAGCGGTCAGGCGGCGGTTTCGATGCCTATCATGACGCCGATTGCCGATATAATCGGAATGAACAGACAAATTGCGGTTTTGATATTCCAATTCGGAGACGGTTTTTCCAATTTACTTTGGCCTACAAGCTTTATGGTGGTGGCATGTGCAATTGCAAGGATTCCGCTTGGCAAGTACTACAAATGGTTGTTGCCTTTATTCGGAATTTGCTTTGTGGTGCAATGTTTGTTCATCTTCGGCGCAATAGCAATGAATTATAGCTGATAAAAAGTGGAAAAGAGGATATGCATGCAATCGGAGATGTATAAGATAATAAAGGAAGAGGCTATATCTGAAAGGAACTATGCTGTAGAGACAAGGCGATATTTGCATATGCATCCTGAGACGGGATACGATACACAAAACACCGAAATTTTTGTTAAGCATGAACTTGAAAGTATGGGCGTAGAAATTTTTTCATCTAAGATGGGTGTTATTGGACGGATAAAAGGGTGCGACGGCAGTAAGTCGGTACTTTTGCGTGCCGACATGGATGCGCTGCCCATTTTTGAAGAAAATGATATTGCATATCGTTCGCTGAATCCCGGTAAAATGCATGCATGTGGGCATGACGCTCACACGGCGATGCTTCTCGGTGCGGCGAAAATATTGCAAAAGCACAGAGCGTCTCTTCCTGTTGATGTAATACTTATGTTTCAACCTGCGGAAGAAGGACCGTCTCCCGGTGGCGCAAAATATATGGTTGAGGATATGGCTGAAAAGGGCTGGCTTGCCGATATTAAAGCAGGTTTTGCGCTACATGTTTTTAATGATTACAGCACAGGAACGGTTTCATATAAATACGGCTCGCTTGCAGCCTCAACAGATGAATTTTATATCAGGGTGAACGGAAAAGGCGGTCATGCGGGAATGCCTCAAAACTGTGTAGACGCTATTTCGGTTTCGGCAAAAATTGTATCTGCACTTGAAACGTTTATGTCAAGACGAATTGACCCGTTTGATCAGGCAATATGTTCGGTTGGCAGGATCAGAGGAGGCAATGCCATAAATGTTGTTGCTGAAGTTGCCGAGATAGCAGGAACTATCAGATGTCAAAGAAATGATCTTCGAAATAAGATAATTGAAAATGTCGATATTATCGCAAACGGAATTTGTCGAGCATTCGATGCGGATTGCGAAGTAAAGTTCATAAACGGACTGACGGTGCTGATGAACGATGACAGGGTTGTAGATTATGTAAAGAAGATCTCGGAAGAAACCGTCGGCACAGAAAATGTGTCGGTGACTCCGCATGCAATGATGGGAGCGGAAGACTTTTGTTATGTATCTTCGGCGATACCTTCGTGCATGCTGTGGATAGGTTCGTGGAGAGAGGGCTTGACCAGGAGCAATCACCATCCGCACTTTGATATTGACGAGAGCTGTCTTACGGTAGGCATAGAAATCCTGTGCAATTTCGCTTTGAATGCCGACATGATATGATATTTTCTGAATCTTAAATACCTATATATATGCGTGTATATATGCGTGAAAAAATCCCCTTTTGTCGGAAAAAGCATCCGATAAAGGGGATTTATTTATTATGCTGGATACAAACCGATTATTGACATATGTCATAAATGTGATATACTATATGTAAACCTGAAAGGAGAAATCATGGCAAGACCACAGAGATCAAGGCGGATTTATACGTTTCCGGACTATTGGCGCTTCGGACCTGAAGAAGAGGCCGGCGAAGAGATAATCCTGGCGCTCGATGAATATGAGACGATAAGATTGATAGATCTGGAGAAGATGACTCAGGAGGAATGTGCGGATCAGATGGATATAGCGAGAACTACGGTTACCTCCATATATGATCGCGCGCGTTATAAGCTTGCAGACTCTCTCGTGAACGGCAAACGCCTCGTGCTTTCCGGCGGCAGTTATACCCTGCGCGAAGAGGCGAACCTTTACGGTAACAAGATAGATAAGAAAGGAAGACACATCATGAGAATAGCAGTACCATTCGAAAACGGAAACATATTTCAGCACTTCGGACATTCGGCACAGATCAAGCTTTACGACGCGGAAAACGGTAATATAATCAGTGAGAATGTTGCCGACACTGACGGCAGCGGACACGGTGCGCTTGCGGGCTTTCTTGCTTCTTGCAAGGCTGATGCCCTTATATGCGGAGGAATAGGCGGGGGAGCCAAGGCGGCGATTTCAGAAGCCGGAATCAAGCTTTATGCCGGGGTTTCGGGAAGCGCAGATGAGGCTGTCAGAGCATTGCTTGACGGAACACTCGAATATACAGAAGATATAACATGCACAAAGCATGGCGAAGGTCATACATGCGGTCACCACGGACACGACCACGGACACGACCACGGACACGACCACGGCGAAGGTCATACATGCGGACATCACGGACACGACCACGGAAGCTGCGGTGAAGGTTCATGCGAAAGTCACGGCTGCGGACACGGAAAATGCGGAGGTAATTGCTAACCGGATAACCGCCGCCTCAATTTCGGAGCGATGCAGTGCGAACAAATGTTTGCGAAACGTGCCGGATTATGATATCATTAATCCGTTATGAGCAAGCAATGGATAGAATATTTGATCGAAAATGACAATGTTAGGCTGGCAATTATGGTTATCATACCGACAGCCATAATTGCCGCTGTAGCTGTGATGTTTCGCCCTTCGGAAGATAAGAAGAACAAACGGCTTATGAGGCGTATAAACTCATTTGCCCCCATAAGCTGCGAGGATTTTGAACGCGGATGGATCGCGGACAGAAACGGAAACGGCATCTCTGCCGGATTCAAATATATTGACGGTTCGGGATGCTATGTGATAACCGTTTATGACAGGATGATTACAACGCCCGAATCGTATTTTGATTATACCGATATTTACATCGGTCAGTCCGTGAATATGTGTATGCGCGTACATTCGCATTTTACCGGCAAGGGTCAGGGCAATATATATGCCGATGTGCGTGCCGGGATGTACGTATATGTCAAGTTTATTCCATGTCGTAAGGAGAGAATGAACGCTCTTGAGCGTGAGCTCATATCCATTTATAATGCGACGGAATCGTATAACAACACGAGCGGCGGCGGCAAGCGACGGGAATAGCACTTGCGAGCTTGCAAGACTTAAACCCATAAATTTCAGGCATAGCCGGGCATTTCGGCTATGCCGTTTTTTACGGTGTTTGTCGCTGCGAGAGCAGAACAAGTCGTTATAAGTTACTGCGAACTTATAATTAGGATAAATTTAATCATACTGTATAGATTTTGTGAAGTTCTTTTTCGCATATTCGATATGACTCTGTGTTATAATGTTTTCACTATTAATCAGGAGGCATAATGAACCACGAGAACGAATTTGAAATTTTAATAAAGGAACTGAGCGAAGACCCGCGCGCGAAGCAGATGAAGAATTATATTCAACACGGCAAAGTGACTACATACGATCACTGCCATAGGGTGGCGCGCCTTAGCTACAAAATCAACAAATCATTCAATATCAAGGCGGATAAGAAGAAACTTGTGCGAGGCGCTTTCCTGCACGATTATTTTCTTTACGACTGGCACTGCTGGAACGGTCACCTCCACGGATTTTCACATGCCGGAGAGGCATGCAGAAATGCAAAGCGCGATTTCGGACTTTCGGAAACAGAGGAAAATATAATAGAGAGCCATATGTGGCCGCTCAATCTGTTTTCCGTGCCAAAATGCAGAGAGGCTTGGGTCGTCTGCCTTGCAGACAAGATATGCTCATTGCAGGAAACTTTTTCATTAAGATTAAAATAGAATATAAAGACGGCACATATATTTATAAAGAAAGGACTCCGAAATGATTACAGAAGAAATGAAACTTAAATATGCGAAGCTTTTGATACGTAAGGGCGTAAATGTGCAGCATGATCAGCCGCTTGTAATTAATGCGAGCGTAAGAGATGCGGACTTTGTAAGACTTTGTGTTGACGAGGCGTACAGAGCCGGAGCAAAATCCGTGACTGTCAACTGGGCAGATGAAGCGATCCGAAAGATGTCATACGAAAACGAGAGCATAGAAACGCTCGAAACAGTACCGCAGTGGCTTTACGACAAGATGAAATACGAGCAGGAAGAGGGTGCTTGCTACCTCAGGATAACATCCGAAAAGCCGGGTATGTATAACGATGTAGACCCTGACAAAATCATTGCATGCCAGAGCGCATATTCCGCAAAGATGAAGGATCTCAGACATTATCTTATGGCAAATGAGGGGCAGTGGTGTATTGCCGGTATGCCTTCATACGAGTGGGCCGAAGTGGTTTTCCCCGATATCGGCAGAGAAGAAGCATTTGCGAAGCTTGAAGAGGCAATCTTTGCTGTGGGTCGCGTAAGCGATGATAACGATCCTCTTAAGGACTGGGCAAATCATGATGCGGAACTTACCGAACATGCAAGGAAACTCAACGAGTACAATTTCAAAGAAATGTATTTCAGAAACGGACTCGGAACAGATCTGACCGTAGGCCTTGTAAACGACCATGTCTGGGCAGGCGGTAACGGCCTTACTCCGGGCGGAGTTGAGTTTGACCCTAATATCCCTACGGAAGAGGTTTTCTGCATGCCTCACAAAGATGCCGTTAACGGCATAGTGTACGCGTCAAAGCCTCTGTCATATAACGGAAAGGTCATAGAGGACTTCTGGTTCAGATTTTCAGAAGGCAAGGTTGTGGATTTCGGAGCTGGCAAGGAAGCCGATACGCTTAGACAGCTTCTCGATTTTGATGAGGGATCAAGACGCCTTGGCGAGGTTGCGCTTGTGCCATACGATTCACCTGTCTCACATACGGGTATGCTGTTCTTCAATACTCTGTATGACGAAAATGCAGCTTGCCATTTGGCACTCGGAGCTTCGTATCCGGAAAATCTTAAGGGTGGCACTGACATGGGCGAGGAAGATCTTCTTGCGTGCGGAGCAAACCAGTCGATGCAGCACGAGGACTTCATGTTCGGTACCGAGGATATGGAGGTTGACGGAATATGCTTTGACGGAAGAATCGTACCGGTATTCAGAAAAGGAAACTTCGTTATCTGATAACAGGAGGAAGATATGGACGGGTTGATGGATTTTACGGATGAGCTGCTTGGCGGCGGCAAAACGCTCGTATACATTAAGCACAGATTTTTATCAAAGCGTACGCGCGAGCAGCTGGACTGGCTCTTTGCGTGCATCAGAGATTCGGAGCTTCTGATTCCGGCACTCCCTGTAAGCGGAAAGCCGGATCTTTTGGAGGCTGAAGACGGAACGAGGTATCTTCCGGTTTTTTCGCAGGAAGAGCAGATGCCACCTGACTATATAAGCGAGTTTGATATACTGCCCAAGACCTTTGATAAGTGCTTCGAGCTTGCAAGATCCATTGACGGCGTTGTAGGCATAGAACTCGATGCTTTCAGTGAACCTTTTACGATAACATTTGATATGGCGGAAGCGATTTTGAGCAAGCCGTCAAGGCGCCACGAATAAAAAAGTGTACAAAACCTGAAATTTTTCTTAAGAATAACATAGGTTAGTTGAATCGAATCGAATATAGATTATAATAAGAACCGTAGAAATCGGTTCTTATTTTTTTACTTATAAACGGAGAATATATGACAAAAGACAAAGCCTCAAAGAGCAACAGAAAGTTTATAATTATAACTGCAATCGGTGCAGTCATTATTTCACTTATGGTTTTTTCATTTATGATAAACAAGTGGTATGTGGAGATAGAACTGAACGGCGAGAAGGAAGAAACCGTTGAATACGGGAGCGAGTGGAAAGATCAGGGTGCAACGGCTTCCCTTAAGAGCAGCCTGTTTAAGAGCTTAAATAAATCAATAGATGTGCACACGGAAGGTGCCGTTGATACGAAGAAAACTGACACATACAGGATTACATATTCAGCCGGATTTTTGTGGATAAGGGCATCAAAGGAAAGAACTGTTACAGTCAAGGATACAACTGCACCGGTTCTGACGCTTACGGGGGATGCGGAGCTTACGATTAAGTACGGCGAAGAGTGGAAGGATGAATACAAAGCGGAAGACAATCTTGACGGCGATATAACCGCAAACGTTCATGTAGATGGGGCTGTTGATACTTCCATTGCGGGGAAATACACCTTGACATATACCGTTAAGGACAAGAATGGCAATGAAACAAAGGCTATGCGAACTGTTACGGTGCTTGAAAAGCCGATAGTGAGAGATGCCGATCCTGCAGAGGGAAAGGATAAGGTCATTTACCTTACCTTTGACGACGGTCCGGGTCCTTACACGGAGCGCCTGCTCGGAATCCTCAAAAAAAGAGGGGTAAAAGCCACCTTCTTCGTAACGGACGCATTTTCGGCATATCGCGATATGATCGGGAGAGAAGCTGCGGAAGGTCATACTGTAGGACTTCATACAGCGACTCACGATTACAGCAAGATATATGCATCAAAAGCAGCGTTCTGGGCTGATTTTGATGCGATGCAGTCAATCATAACGGAACAGACCGGATCGCCGGCAAAGATAATGAGATTTCCCGGAGGCAGCTCAAACACGGTCAGCCGTCAATACTGTGAGGGCATCATGTCGGAGCTTGCAAGGGAGATGGAAGGCAAAGGCTACGTGTATTTTGACTGGAACGTTTCGAGCGGCGACGGCGGCTCAGGAACGACAACCGAGAGCGTATATAAAAATATAATCAACGGAATTCAAGGGAAAAGCGAGTCTGTTGTACTTTGCCACGATGTTAAGGAATCAACGGTCGATGCGATTGACAAGACAATAGAATGGTGTCAGAAAAGCGGATATACATTCCTTCCGCTTACAAACGGAAGCGCTCCTGTTCACCACGGAATTGCAAACTGATATATTGAATGGAATTGCAGCAAAAGGGATCGGATTTACCGATTCTTTTTTGTTCCCATTCCATTATTTCAAAAAAACGGTCAAAAATGGCGCGGAAAACTGAAAAAAAGTCGGGTTATGGGAAAATATGCAGGTACTATGTAAACTTGCACGGTCATATTTTATAAATTGTAATCGCATAGTATTAATATGGTGCAGAATAATTGACTTTACCTTATCCAAGTGGTACACTGGTCTGGTGGCAGTACCAGAGAGATGTCTGCCACGTGGAGGAAGAGATGAAAATAAAAAAATTAGAAGCTCCAAGCTTGAGAGAGCTTTTTGTAGGCAGAATGCAGCATGCTATCCTTTCGGGAGAGCTTCAGATCGGCTCGAAATTGCCGACGGAAAGAGAGCTTGCAGCAGGCATGGGAGTAAGTCGACAGGTAATTAACAGCGGAATCGAAGAGCTTCAGCATCGCGGTTTTGTTAACGTACTTCCGAGACACGGCACATATGTTGCAGACTACAGGAAGCTTGGAAATATAGAAACCCTAAATGCAATAATGGAATTCAGCGGTGACGATATACCTGAACAGATAATACGCTCGATCCTTGAAGTGAGATTTTCTGTTGAACATCTGAATCTTTCAAATGCGATCGAAAATGCAACCGAAGAGGATCTGAAGCTGCTCGGTGAAATAGTCGAGAGAATCAAGAACGCGGAAACCGAAGAAGAGGCTGCAGAAGCTGCTTTTCAGTTCCAGCACACGATGGCGATATGCGGAAATAATACGGTTATGCCGCTGCTCATAGTGTCGTTCAAGAATC
>JAEXBK010000068.1 GCA_023394035.1 Bacillota bacterium | reverse complement strand
GCCGTCTACCCATGTGATGTTATTATAGAGAATTTCTCCGTTATTATCGACAGGGATTACCCCCTGCGCCTGAGTCGAAAAAACGACGCCTTTGATTTCGGACGGATCTATGCCGCACTTCGATATGATTTTTCGGCTCGTTTCACACACGGCAGTCCAGTAATCGTCAGGAGCCTGTTCAACCCATCCCGGATTCGGATAATATGTGGGATACGGATATGTGCATGTTTCGGCGGCTCTGCCGTCAAAGGTAACTAAAACGGCTTTGTCCGAGCCGGTTCCTATGTCATGCGCAAGTATATACTGTCCCATCAGTCCTACCTCTTACCTTCTGCCCTTCTCCGTCTTTACAACATGGCGGAAAACATTCTCAAACCTATCAAGAGCCTCATCTATTACTTCGTCGGTGTCCGCCATAGATGTATAAAGTCTGCTTCCGGCAAGCGTCACTATACCGTTTGCCATGTAGGCCGCACCCATGCGCTCCATGGAATCCTTGCGCTCGTACATCATGTCTTTGTTCCTGAGTATGCCCACTGCCGATTTAAGGAAGTTGAAGGATGAATAGTCAAATGACATAGCACCGGTACATTCGAGATGAACGATACTGCCCTGATTGTATACGACAAACGGAAGCCCGTATTTTTCCATCAAAGCCTTCAGCCCGTCTGCAAGCCTGTCTCCCGCTCTTCCTGCAATTTCACATGCGTTTGTGCGTGCGATTTCTTTGATTGCGGTATATCCGGCAAGGGCCGACATCGGATTTGCTGCAAGCGTTCCGCCTACATACGCGCGATGCTTTCTCCCTCCGAGTCCTGCCGCCATAAGACCTGCGTATTCTCTCTTGCCTCCGACACCGCCCGCTGCAGGATATCCGCCTGCGACGATTTTGCCGAATATCGTAAGGTCGGGAACTACATCAAAGTAGCCTTGTGCACCTGAAAGCGCTATTCTGAAGCCCGTTACCACCTCATCAAAGATAAGGAGCGCGCCGTACTTGTCGCAAAGCTCTCTTACTCCTTTGTTATAGTCCTTTGATACAGGGCGTGTTCCGCTTTCAGGACCTACAGGTTCCACGATGACCGCTGCCGTACCGCCGCGCAGCCTGTTGAACCTAAGCATGTTTTCGAGCATATCGAGATCGTTCGGGCGCACCTCGTCAGTTGCCGAATAAAGCTTTGACGGAATACCGTGCGATTCGAGCAATCCGCGGCTTCCCGGTATTTTTACGCCGTACACCATCTGGTCGCTCCAGCCGTGATAGGCGCCGCCGCATTTGATAATGCGCTTCCTGCCTGTGGCTATTCGCGCGATTCGAAGTGCCGCCATTACGGATTCCGTACCGCTTCCGAGCATTCTGAACATCTCGACATTAGGCATATGCTTGTTGATTTCCTTTGCAATCAAAAGCTCCGCTTCGTGAAGCAGCCCCGTTACCGGGCCGCAGTCATTAAGCAGCTCTATTACTGCATTTTTGATCGGCTCGTAATTGCTTCCGAGTATCGTCGGTCCGCCTGCCTGCAAAAAATCTATATATTTGTTGCCGTCCTTGTCGTATAGATATGCGCCCTCCGCCTTTGTCATACATACGGGAAACGGCTTATTGAAAGCGAGATTATGCTGAACTCCGCCCGGAATATATTCCTTTGCCTCCTCGTAAACAGCTCTTGAAGCTTTGCACTTATCATCGTAATACTTCAATATTTCGTTTTCGTAATAGTCGTCGTTTACTTCCCAGATCGGCTCTGCCGTAAGTGCTTCAAGCTTTCTGTTGATTTCACGGGCACTGTCCCATCTGCTCACTCCGCAATTTTTCATTTTTATCATCTCCCCATCATTTTACGATGACGTCGATCATTTCATTCATTCTTGTTATCATCATATCGGCATCAAGATCCTTTTTGTTTACATAATAGTGGTGAAGCAATCCGTAAAAAGCTCCCGTAATGAGCATCACCTTTATTTCATCACCCTCGACGCGCTCTGAGATCATATCCTCAACGCGTTTTACCGGATTGTTCGCTACGCTGCTCATTACCATCGCAGCCGTTATGTGTATCATCAGTGCAGGGTACTGAACAAAGTCTCTTACCAAAACCGTAAAAATGTTTTTTACATCCTGTTCGCCGGTCTTCTCCTTTTCATAGCAATAGGCAGCCACATCATCGACTTCCTGTTTTCCGAGTGCCACAAGCAGCCCGCTCGTGCTTCCGAAATGATTAAACACCGTAGTTCGCGAAACATCCGCAGCTACGGCAATATCGCTGAAAGTAACATTTTCTATTCCCTTTGTCTCAAATAACCCTTTTGCGTAATGCATTATGCGCTTTCTTATCTTGTCGTTTTTTCCGTAATCACTTATTCTCGTCATGCTTCTGCCTCCTTCTCTTTTCTCGCTTTGCAAGTGCATTCGTATTTTCCGAACCTCTGAATACGATGAATTTGTCGTAGAGGAATTCCGTAACAAAATTAATTCCCATAGTCATTATCTCGACTATGTACTCATTTACCCCTTTCCCTGTAAAGTATGCCACCCACCATGTGGAAAGAGGCGTAAATACAAGATAGAAGAGCGCTACCTTGAGCATAGCAACAGGTACATTATTTGCGGACATGAAGGTAAAATGTCTGTTGAGTGTAAAGTTCCATAATACCGATAAAATCAGCGACGGCAGATAACAAGCCCAATGCGGAAGAGCCGTCACTTCATTCAAAATCGTAAACGAAGCAAACTGAATAAGCCCTGCAGATGCCGAAAACAGTCCGAATTTGACCGCCTGCCATGCCGTTTCTTTTTTTGTCATTTTTTCGTTTCCCAAGTTATTCTCCATGTAAATCAAGTGCGATAATTGTACTCAAGTACAATTATCGCACTTATTTGTAAAATGTCAAGGCTGGTTGTCAGAATCAGCCTCTTCCACGTCTTCTTCTCTTTTCAAGGCGTTTCAGCTCGCGTTTTTCGCGGTGCTTTTCGCCTGCCTTGGCAATAGCACCTATGAATTTATGAACATATCTGAACAGCCCCTCTGTCGCTATCAAAAATACTACAAGCAGCATTGCCGCTCTTACGGTTATTCCGTCTATTCCGAATACCTGAGGAATGAACAACACGCTATATGCCATTCCTGCTATCAAAACGGCTATCATACCGATATGGAATTTGTTCGTCGGTTTGGCAACCTTTCCGAGGAAGAGGAAGCCTACGAGGGCAACAAGCATAGTTGCCGATGTCGAAATACATGTAGCGTCAATGTTAAAGACATTCCCGAATATTACCATTGCCGAAACGCTTATGAACATAGTCAGACCGGCAGGAGCTGCCATTTTGAATACATTCGGAAGCAGCTTCCCTTTTATCTTTGCGTTATTCGGTTCAAGCGAAATGATGAACGACGGCACGCCTATCGTAAACATACTTATCAGCGTCAGCTGCGACGGCTTAAGCGGATAAGACAAAACGCTTATCATCGAAAAGAGCGCGAGCAGAAGTGAAAATATATTCTTCGTAAGATACAAGGAGGCTGCCTTCTGTATGTTGTTTACGACTCTGCGGCCTTCTGATACTACAGCCGGCATCCGCGAAAAATCGGAATCCATCAAAACGAGCTGCGCAGCATTTGAGGCGGCTTCAGATCCCGAAGCCATGGCAACCGAGCAATCCGCATCCCTGAGCGCGAGAACATCGTTAACTCCGTCACCCGTCATTCCCACAGTCTTGCCCTGCTGCTGGAGTGCTTTTACAAAGAGCTGCTTTTGGTCAGGCGTTACCCTTCCGAATACCGTATATCGCTGAACGGCATCGTATACGGCGCGTTCATTGACAAGCTGGGTAGCGTCAAGCCAGTGATCCCCGTTCGGTATTCCCGCCGCTACCGCAATGCGCGATACGGTGAGAGGGTTGTCGCCCGACAGAACTTTAATCTCGACACCGTTCTTCTCAAAGAAGCCGAAGGTTTCTCGTGCCGATTTTCTGATAGGGTTTGTGATCATTATCAAGGCGATCAGAGAAATCTTACCGCCAAGCTCACGCCCGTCCGGAATCCGCTCCGTTTCCGCAAACGCAAGAACTCTGTATCCGTCTTCGCTCATCTCGTTTATATATTTTTCGTATTCCGAGAAGGCGCTTCCGAGTGTAAATTCAGGTGCTCCTATAACAAAATTTCCGTCGGCAAACGACACGCCGCTGTATTTGTATTTTGATGAAAATCCGCAGACGCTGACAGCCGGTCTGCCGTTATGCTCCGTGAAGTATTCCTGCAGCGCCTCCATTGTCGCATTGTCCTTTGACTGCTGGCGCACGACATCACCGATAAGGCGCATTGCTTCTTCTCTGTTGATTGAAGATCTGACAAGCGTAAAGCCTTCGACCTTCATATCCGTTTCCGTTATAGTTCCCGTTTTATCTACGCAAAGCACATCAACTCTTGCAAGAGTTTCTATACATCGCATGTTCTGCACAAGAACATGGTGCTTCGCAAGCCTCATTGCCGATACGACCATCGCTATGCTCGCCGTAACATAAAGACCTTCAGGTATCATGCCGAGAACCGCTGCAACCATTGCAATTACGCTGTCAGAGAATTTGCCGCCGAGAACATACCAGTTCTGAAACAAAAGTATCGCACCGACCGGAATGATTATTATTCCGACGGCTTTGACGAGCCTGTCGAGCGAAATTATCATTTCCGAATCGTCCGTATGGTTACTCTTCGTTGCTTCGAGCGTAAGCTTTGATATAAAGGAGTGCTTACCTACCGCCGTCAGCACAGCTATACATTCTCCCGAAACGACAAAGCTTCCGGAAAGCAGCTTGTCATCTGCAACCTTCGTCACCTCGTCGGCCTCTCCCGTAAGAAGTGCTTCATTTACCTGTATGCTGCCCGAAATCACTCTTGCATCGGCAGGTATCTGGCTTCCGGCGCTTAGAATCACAACATCATCCTGAACAAGCTGTTCCGTCGGTACTTCAGTCTCAATACCGTCGCGTATTGCTCGTGCCTTCGGCATCTTTATGAATTTCAGCTTATCCAGCGTATTTTTCGATTTGATTTCCTGTAATATTCCTATCAGAGTGTTCGCCGCAACTATGAGAATAAAAAGCAGATCCTTGAAAGAGCCCACGGCAACGAGAAGTGCCGCAAGCACAACAAAAATGAGGTTGAAGTATGTAAATACGTTGTCCTTTACAATCTGCCTCACGGTTCGCGTTGACGGATCGACCTGCACATTGGACAGTCCGCTGTTTATTCTTGCCTTTACTTCTTCTCTGGTAAGTCCGTTCATTTCTTTCTCCCTTAAAACAAACCGTCTGACGCTAAAGAAGGTATTTTAGCGCATCAAACAGTTCATCTCCTGTCGGTTCATTAGTTCTGTCGGTTTCCTCAAACGAAGATCTGTATTCGCTCATGATGCTCGCAAAAATCTCCGCTGTGGAAGGCGGAGTGTAGCTTATCGTGTTAGCTCCCGCTGCGATCGTTTCCATGATTGATTCGTCTGTAGGTCCACCCGTTGCAATTATAGGTACATCCGGAAAATCTTTTCGTATGTTTCTTACGACCTCAGGTGTCTTGCCTGCAGCCGATACGTTCAGTATAGAGGCACCCGCTTCAAGCCGCGCACCTATGTCAACATTGTTGTTTATCACTGTAACTATTATCGGAATATCTATCGTCTTTTTTATCAGCCTTATCGTATCGTTTCTCGTCGGAGCATTTACGACAACTCCGAATGCTCCGTGAGCCTCACAGTCGCGGGCAATTAGAACCGACCTGAGTCCCGTTGTAGTTCCGCCGCCCACTCCGGGAAATACAGGGATAGACGAAGCGTTTATCAGCGTCTGAGAGATTATCTGCTGCGGCGTAAACGGATACACGGCAAGAACCGCATCCGCATTGCAATTTCTTATGATTGCAAGATCTGTCGTGAACACGACGCTTTTGATTCTGCGACCAAAAACCACAATTCCCGATGCACGCCAAATACTTTCGGGGATCTCCAGCGCCTTTGCGCGAAGCGTCCCGTTAAGTCGCGGAATTTTTTTCTTTTCTTTCATTTCGAGATTATCATTCATGGTTACATCCCTCATCGTTTATGATATAATAGTGCCTGCGCGCGATCAGTTTACGGCGCAGGAGGTCATAAAATGTCATACAGATACAAAACGCAGGGTACATGTTCCGTATATATTGATCTTGAAATAGACGGAAATATCGTAAAAGACTTAAGCTTCACGGGCGGCTGCGACGGTAATCTCAAGGGAATATGCGCACTCGCAAAGGGAATGAGCTGTGACGATATCAAATCGCGTCTTTCCGGAATAAGCTGCGGAAACAAATCAACGTCATGCCCCGATCAGCTAGCCAAGGCGATAGACGAGGCATATGCCGCATCGCAAAACCGCGAATAAACGGCTGATTATAAACGGACAGCGCCGGATCCTATGCAGGTCTGATGCTGTCGTCTGTTTTTTTGTTCTGATATATAGGAAGCTTAATCCGAGCTGTAAACAGCAGCCCTTCGTCCTTATATGAAAATTCGCCGCCTATATCCGAGCATATTTTTTCGCAAGTTTTGAGGCCTATCTTGTTGCTCTCGACCTTCCTCGAAACAGTCAGTATGCTGTTTATAAGCCTTATTATAATATTATTTTCTT
>JAEXBK010000111.1 GCA_023394035.1 Bacillota bacterium | reverse complement strand
ATACTGCATTTGGTGACGAGGCTGAGATCATCGCAACGATTATCTGCGGAGACTCATACTTCAATGAGAACATCGACGCAACTACTGCCAAAGTAGTTGAATTCGTTAAAGAGCAGGCTCCTGATGTGTTCGTTGCAGGACCGGCATTCAACGCAGGCCGTTACGGTGTTGCATGCGGAGCTGTTGCAGCAGCAGTAAAGGAACAGCTTGGAATTCCTACAGTAACGGGAATGTATGCCGAAAACCCTGGCGTTGATATGTATAACCAGAAAACTTATATCGTATCAACAAAGAACAGTGCGGCAGGAATGAGAGATGCCGTAAAGAAGCTTGCACCTCTTGCTCTTAAGCTTGCAAAGGGCGAAAAAATCGGAGCATCTTCAGTTGAAGGATATATTCCGAACGGCATCCGTGTAAACCTCTTTGAGGAAAAGCGCGGATCCACAAGAGCTGTCGAAATGCTTCTTAAGAAGCTTGCGGACAAGCCTTTCGTTACGGAATATCCAATGCCTTCATTTGACAGAGTTGATCCGAACCCTGCCATCAAGGATCTCTCAAAGGCAAAGATCGCGCTTGTTACATCAGGCGGTATCGTGCCTAAGGGAAACCCTGATCACATCGAAAGCTCGAGTGCATCGCGTTTCGGTGAATATGACATTACGGGCGTCATGGATCTTACTGCCGAGACTTATGAAACTGCTCATGGTGGATATGACCCTGTATATGCCAACGAAGATTCCGATAGAGTACTTCCTGTTGACGTACTTAGAGATATGGAAAAAGAAGGCGTCATCGGAACACTTCACAATCTCTTCTATACAACAGTCGGTAACGGTACTGCCGTTGCAAACGCTAAGAAGTTTGCAGCTGAAATAGGAAAGCGTCTTGTTTCAGCAGGAGTTGATGCCGTAATACTGACAAGCACCTGAGGAACCTGTACGCGTTGCGGTGCAACGATGGTAAAGGAAATCGAAAGAGCCGGACTCCCTGTGGTTCACATCTGTACGGTAACTCCGATTTCAATGACGGTAGGTGCTAACAGGATTATACCTGCTATCGCTATTCCTCATCCGCTCGGAAATCCTGAGCTTGATTACGAAGAAGAAAAGAAGCTTCGTCGCAGACTCGTTGAAAAGGCACTTAAGGCTCTTACAACACCTGTTGACAAGCAGACTATCTTCGAAGACTAATCAAAATGATATTGCAGCCTCCGGGAATTTTCCGGAGGCTGTTTCATATGTCAAGAAATAATGGTATAATTATTTAATTATTGACAGGAAGAGAGCAGGAAAAATGAGAGATTTTATTAACGTATCCAATATAGGAATGGACGAAATAGAAGGCGATAAGACGAAGAGCACGGTTATGACGAGCCTTAAGCTTGATAAGCTGACAAACCTAGCTTTGATCGTTTTCGGTGGATCGTTTCTTCTCACGGCAATAGTAATAATGCTTACAAGAAGAGGAAACCGGAATCTATTTATGACATTACCCGGTAAGATAGTGGCAGGAGCACTTATCGCAGGAATTTTGCTTTTCGTGTTATTTAACTTTTTGTACAACAAATTACCTGCGATTACATGGAAATGTCAGCATTGCGGAAATAAGCTGCCATATGTATGGCGACTCGGCAATAAATCAAAATTAGGCAACAAAAATATATTTGAGGATATAACAAACAGAAATATATTTGTCGGAAGAGTAAAGGGGAGCGGTATAATAATACCGGAGGTTTGCCCTCATTGCGGAGAAAGACTCCTAAAGCAAAGAAATGATTGATTCTGCAGCTTCTTGCGGCGAAAGCCTGTCGGTATTTATTATGTGATCGAAGCAGCTTAAGTAATGCTGTTCTCTTTCCTTCAGCATTTTTGCTATATGAGAAGGCGAGGTGTCTTTGAGCAGCGGCCTGTCGCTATTACCTGAAAGACGGGAAGACAGCTCTGAGGGCGATGCACTTAGCAAGAAGATATATCCGCTTTTTCGCATGATTTCACGGTTTTCTTCTTTTAGAGGCATACCTCCGCCGCACGATATAACCTTATTATCAGATTTCGACAGGGCAAGAAGCTCTTTTGTTTCGAACTCACGGAATTTTGCTTCACCCATAGTGCGGAAAATATCCGGCACGGACAGGTCTTGCGATGATGAAATGCAAATATCGGTATCGACAAAATTCATATTAAGTAAATCGGCAACTATTATACCCGTGGATGTTTTTCCTGTTCCCATGAACCCTATGAGATAAATGTTTTTCATAATGTAAACCTTTCAAATAGTAATCTGATTATATCACAATATCGGTATCAAGTATGATAAGAAACATAACAACAAAAACCGAATTATTTTGCTTCCTCGGAGACCCTGCCGAACACAGCCGTTCTCCACTCATCTACAATACTGCATTTGAAGCGCTCAATCTCGACTGTATCTATATTCCGTTCAAAGCAGGAAAAGAATCGCTTCCCGAATATATAGATTTTATGAGAAGATCGGGGATCAGAGGAGCAAACATTTCCATGCCGAACAAAAGTGCAATCATACCTTTGCTTGACTATGTGAGCGAGGCTGCAGAAGCTTGCGGTGCGGTCAATACAGTTATAAACGATAACGGCAGGCTTAAGGGCTATAATACCGATGCTTACGGAGCATCAAAAGCATTGTCTTCGATTTCAAAGGCAGAAGGTGCTGAAATAACAATTCTCGGACTTGGCGGTGCAGGAAGGGCAGCGGTATACGGATGCTCACTTAACAAAGCCGCTAAGATAAATATATTCTTAAGATCATTTGATTCCACTGAGGCTGTTGCTTTTGCCGATCAAATACGGAATGCTTTTTCTACAGAAATAAGACTATTAGATTTTAACGACGATATGAGCCTGAAATCAGCCGTTTCAGCGAGTAATGTACTTGTTAATGCAACAGACATCGGTATGGGGAAAAAGGCTTTGGAATCTCCAATTAAAGACGATTCCATATTCCATAAAGACTTAAGCGTAATGGATCTGATATATGAGCCGAAAGAAACGAAATTCATGAGATCGGCTCGCGAGGCAGGCTGCCGAAATGTAATAAACGGTCTTCTGATGCTTCTTTTTCAGGCAGAGCAGGCATTTGAGATATTTACAGGACAGAGGCTTCCGGCAGAGCTTATCGAATCAAAACTTTTTCTTTGGTCTTAAAGATTATTCTGTTGACATTCAAAATCGTATATGATATACATATGATATCGAAATAATATCAGACATCATATATGGAGGTATGTCATGGATAATCAGAATTTAAAAAATATCGAACAAAAAGTAATAACCCCGAGACAGGGGCTTGGAATGCTTGTTTTTATATTGGTATTACACCTTATATCGGCTGCAGGCATAATAGGCGGCATAATTCTTATCGAAAGCGGAAATCAGCTCTTCGGCGGCGTTCTATTCGGCTTAATGCTGCTTTTGTTCATGGTAATGTTTATTTTATATGCAGGTCTTAAGGTGGTCGGCCCAAATGAGGCGCTCGTTTTGACGCTCTTCGGAAATTACTACGGAACGATTCTTAAGCAAGGCTTTTTCTATGTAAATCCGTTCTGTGTTGCCAATAATCCTAATTATGTAACTCCAACACTTGAAGCTATGGCAGATGATACGAGCCTATCGGCCAAGAAAGGCAAGCTTAGCAGCGGCGTCGTTGTAAACAACAAGAAGAAGACAATTTCTCTAAAGAGCATGACGCTTAATAACGGGACTCAAAAGGTCAACGATGTAATGGGAAATCCGATAATCGTCGGAGCTGTAGTCATCTGGAGAGTAGACGATCCTACAAAGGCGGCCTTCAATGTAGAGAACTTTACGGAATTTCTCTCGATACAGACGGATTCAACAATACGCAATATTGCAAGACTATATCCGTACGATACATATGACTCATGTGATATAGACGATGATGACGATACAAACGAAAAGACGCTCAGAGGAAGCTCTCAGGAAATAGCACTCAGCATGAAGAACGAGCTCGAAAAGAGAGTGGAATTTGCAGGACTTTGCATCGAAGAGGTCAGAATAACGCACCTTTCATATTCAGAAGAAATTGCGGCGGCAATGCTTCAGAGACAGCAGGCATCGGCTATAATAGCGGCAAGAACAAAAATAGTCGACGGAGCTGTAAGCATGGTCAAGATGGCTATAGATAAGCTCAACGAGGACGAAATCGTCATACTCGATGAAGAACGAAAAGCCCAGATGGTATCAAACCTGTTAGTCGTCCTTTGCTCCAATAAGGATACTCAGCCTGTTGTTAACAGCGGCACAATATATTAAAATAGAGTACGGCAATGAATATAAAAGAAATTGAGGAGAGAGAGCTTGCCTTGAGGAAGCGCCTCGAATCTTTGAAAGAGCTTGAGGCTTCCGTAAGGGAAAAGGAAAAGAACCTTAAAGCAAAAGAAAATGCCAAGAAACAGATACTTCTCAGACTGTCATCTTCGTTATGGGAAGATATTTCGCAGTGGGCGGATGAGGATTACAGATCCATTAACGGACAGATAGAATTTCTGCTCAGAGAAGCTGTCAGAAAGAGAAAGAATAAGGAGAAATAAATGCTGAGAATTGAACATTTAACAAAGACCTTCGGTGAATTTAAAGCTGTAGATGATCTTTCGCTTCATATTCAGAGGGGCGAGATTTATGGATTTATAGGTCATAACGGAGCAGGAAAGACGACAACGATAAAATCCTGCTGCGGTATACTAAGCTTTGATAGCGGAGAAATATACATAAACGGCACGTCGGTCAAGGCTGATCCTATGAAGTGCAAAAAAGATATAGCATATATTCCCGACAACCCGGATCTTTACGATTTCCTGTCAGGAATCAAATACATAAACCTTATAGCAGATGTATACGGCGTGTCTGAAATAGAAAGAGAAGAGCGTACAAGAAAATACGCAGATATGTTCGGTCTTACATCTGACCTTGCACAGCCGATAGGATCTTATTCACACGGCATGAAGCAGAAGCTTGCGCTGATTGCGGCTTTTGTTCACAAACCTCTTCTTATAATAATGGATGAACCTTTTGTCGGACTTGATCCTAAGGCTTCCTATCTTCTCAAAGAAGAGATGAGAGAGCATTGCAAAGAGGGCGGATCGATATTCTTTTCGACTCATGTGCTTGAAGTTGCCGAGAAGCTGTGCGACAAGGTTGCAATCATAAAGAACGGAAAGCTCATATCGTCAGGCAGCATGGAAGAGGTGAAGGGCAACACTTCACTCGAAAACGTATTCCTGGAACTGGAGGGATAAGCATGTTCAAAACACTTTTTGACCTCAGAATAAAGGAAATGCTTTACAACCTGGGAGGCAAAAAAAGAAAGGGCAAAGCAAAAAGCAATATAGGTATGGCTGCGCTTTATCTTTTGTCCTTCTTTGCAATCGGGCAGCTCTTTGTAATGATGTTTGCAACGATATACAAGCCGTATGAAATGCTTCAGCTTACATGGCTGTACTTTGCTTTTACCTTTGTCATGGCATTTATGCTTTGCTTTATCGGAAGCGTTTTTCTGACCCAGACTCAGATATTTGACGCGAAGGATAACGAAATGCTGCTTTCGATGCCGATAAAACCGATAAGCATAATAAGCTCGAGGCTCGTATCGCTTCTTGCGCTTAACTATGTGTATGAACTTGCGGTAATGATACCTGCAATAGGTGTGAGCATATATTTTGGCGGCTTCCATCCGGTGACGCTTTTGTTTACGATTTTGTGCTGTGTTGCAGTACCTCTTCTTGCACTTGCGTTTTCAATGCTGGTAGGCTGGATCATAGCCCTGATATCATCACATATGCGCAAAAAGAATCTTGTAGTCATGGTATGCATGGTTGTATTTATGGGTGCATACTTCTACTTCTGCTTTATGTGGCAGAGCCTAATGGCAAAGATGGCTGCACACGGAAGTGAAGTTGCCGAGATCTTCAGCAAATATTTGTTTCCCTTCTATCATATCGGAAGGGCTGCAGGCGAAGGAAATATAATATCGCTTGCTATAACATTATTGATCACAGCTATTCCGTTTGCGCTTGCAT
>JAEXBK010000078.1 GCA_023394035.1 Bacillota bacterium | reverse complement strand
ATTCAAAGCTCCTCTGCTACAACCGTCATGGTCGTAGGCTTTGTAAACTCAGGGCTCATGAATCTCAGGCAGGCTATCAACGTTATCATGGGAGCCAATATCGGTACTACCGTCACCGCATGGATATTGAGCCTCGGGGGAATAAGCAGCGACAATCCTTTTGTTCAGCTTCTTAAGCCTACATCATTTACTCCGATACTCGCTTTGATAGGTGTTATCTTCTATATGTTCCTTTCTGACAGCAGGAAGAAGGACACGGGACTCATCCTTCTCGGCTTTGCAACGCTGATGTTCGGAATGGAAACAATGTCTACGGCAGTTTCAGGGCTTAAGGATGTTCCGGAATTCAGAAACATACTTTTGATGTTCCAGAATCCTCTGCTCGGTGTCCTTGCAGGTGCAATTCTTACAGCGATTATCCAGAGTTCCTCCGCGTCTGTCGGTATACTTCAGGCTCTCGCCTCAACGGGGCAGATAACATACGGTGCCTCCGTTCCGATCATAATGGGACAGAATATAGGTACTTGTATTACGGCAATGCTTTCGAGTATCGGAACCAACAAAAACGCCAAGCGCGCCGCAGTAGTTCACCTTTCATTCAATGTGATAGGAACCGTGTTCTGGCTTGCCGTCTTCTGGATATATAAAGAAATCGTATCACCTGCCATACTGCAGGATTCGACATCGCTTGCAGGAATCGCTGTAATACATACATCGTTTAATGTATTGTGTACACTTCTCCTGCTTCCTATGGCAAAGCTGCTCGACAAGCTCGCTCACATCATCATCCCTGACGCTAAGGGTACGGAAGAAGAGAGCATCCTCGACGAGCGTCTGCTTTCGACTCCGCCTATCGCACTTGAAATATCGCGCACCACGACTGCAGATATGGCAAAGGATTCTATTTCCGCCATCAAGGACGCTATGCTCTGCGTAAAGAAGTTTGATAATTCGCTTGCGGACAGCATACGTAAGAGGGAAGCAAGAACCGATAAGCTTGAGGACGAGCTCGGAACTTATCTCGTAAAGCTGAGCAGCTTGCAGATTTCAACGGATGACAGTGCCGAAGCCGCAGAGCTTCTCAAGCTGATTGGAGATTATGAACGCATAGGCGACCACGCACTGAACATACTCGAAGCCGCAGAAGAAAAACAGCGCAAAGGCATAGAGTTTACAGAGGGTGCAATGCGCGAGCTGACGATGCTCGAGAACGCCGTTTCAGAAATACTCGACATTGCATTTGATGCTTTTGTCAACAAAAACGTCGAAACCGCTCTCAAGGTTGAACCTCTCGAGCAGGTCATAGACACACTCAAGGAGCAGCTGCGTTCACGCCACATTTACAGGCTGCAAAACGGAGAATGTACAATCGACGCAGGCTTCATATGGTCTGACCTTCTGACATCACTCGAGAGAACCTCGGATCACTGTTCAAACATAGCTTGGGGTATAATCGGCATAGGCTCGCACGATAAGGAAGATTACGAGTCGATGCACCACAACAAGATAGATAACGCCGAATACAAAAGCTTGTTTGCTTACTACTCAAAGAAATATCAGCTCGAGTCGCTGTAAATACATAACATCCATACACGAAGAACGACCTGAACCGGGGGCTTCGCCCCATCAGTTCAGGTCGTTTGTTATCTTATGTCTTGAACATTAATTTGAACATTAAAATGTTCTTTTTCTTCTTCTGCTCATTATAGAGTGTTTTCTGCGCATGTGCTTTCTGATCGCCGTAATCAAAGCAAAGATTAGAAGTATTCCGCCTACAGCCCCGAGAAGAACAGGTATAATAGGAAATTTGACCTTGAATGAAGTTTTCGGTGCGCTGAAGCCCGGCAGATACTGCCTTTCCAGATCGGCACTGACCGTCTTATTCTCAAAATCCCATTTCAGTTTGCCGTCCCAAGTCTTTGGAACACAGTCAACAAGATCCTCCTCTACGACGACCTTCTTTGAACCCACTTTGTATTCACCCTTTTTTACGATCGTCTTGTATTCGTAATTTGCAAAGGCATCTTCGAGAAGTGCATTACCTATCACAGATCTTATCTGTTCAGCCTCTGTATATTCCCACGATGCTACACCTAATATTACCTGAACAAGTCTCATATCGCCTTGCTTGCAGGTCACAACATGATTATATCCGCGCGATGCAGAACCTGTTTTGAGACCGTCAACACCGGGAAAAGGGTGTGAGGATCCCGGAAGTGAGTGATTATAGCCTTGGAATTTTTCTTCATATGGTGTGCCGGCCTTGACGACTATATTAAATTCGTCAGTATGAGTTATTATTTCCGGATAGTTTTTCAAAAGATAGTCAGCAAGGATAGCATAATCGGCACATGTTGCCAGTGTGTCGTTTTCTCCCGGAGCATTTGTCGGAGCATACTCGTCAAGCAAAGCATTAGGAACTCCGATAGGATTGGCGTACACGGTATTTACCATTCCCAGCTCCTTGGCACGCGCATTCATCATATCAACATATTTGTTCATGTCCGGCTCTATAAGATCCATTACCATAGATGTTGCTGCCGCAGACGAAGGAACAAAAATAAGATCCATGAGCTCGCTTACCGTATATTTGCAGCCTTCGACCATCACATTATTGCTTAGGCTGTAGTTTACCGAAATGTCAAGAGCCTTTTGTGAAACCGGCACCTCGGTATCAAGCGAAAATTTGCCGGCCTTCATCGCATCATATGCAAGTGCAACCGTCATAAGCTTTGTCAGGCTTGCCGCATTCCACTGCTTATCTATGTTTTCCGCCCAAAGTATCTGCCCGGTATTTATTTCCGTAATTATGCTGCCCTGCGGAGCATATAGCTCATCGAGATCATGCCCCTTAGACCTTGCAACATCAAGAGCTTCGTTTGCAAATGCACTTAGCGGAGTCATCAAAAATAAGACCGTAATCATCAAAAGCGTCAATGTCTTTGTTATAATCTTCGCCGAATTTTTCTTCATCAATAGCCTACCTTTCGCAATCAAATATTATATCAAGATAAGGGACAGGTTCAGTAACGATGTCGTTAAAATGCCACCATTCGTTGCAATAGGGTCCAAACCCGGATACTTCCATTACATTCTTCATATAAAGTGCATTCTTGTAGCCTTCGCTTTCGTGATCGTTTGCTTCGAGTGCCGCCTGTGGAAAAAATTCATCAAAAGCCGTAGGCATGATTATCTCATTCCCCTCAATATCCGTAAGCGTTATGTCCACCGACATCCCGTTAAGGTGGCGCGGTCTGAATTCCGTTATCTTTGACATATCAGGCGGCTGACCGATAAAGTTATCATCGGGATATAGCTCCCAAAAGCGTTTCTGGACGCTTAGAGGTCTGTATGCATCCCATATCTTGACACGATAACCGTCTCTGCGGAATTTGTTTTTTGCTTCGATCAGGCGCGCTGCCGTATCTTTGTTTATATAGCATTCGCTCGATGGGTATATCTGTTTTCCCGTAAAATTATTTTCTGTCGCATATCTCAGTTCGATTATAAAATCATCATCTATATCTCTGAGCCTGACAAGATTGCCGTTATTTGTCATATATTTTTATTCCTAACCGCTGTTTGTTAATC
>JAEXBK010000073.1 GCA_023394035.1 Bacillota bacterium | reverse complement strand
CTCCAAGACTGTCGAGGACGAGATAGATCTAAGAAAAATAACATCGCTTATCAACTCTTTTTTATACGGCATTCCGGAACGCGAAAGAAACATCTTTATCAGACGATACTTTTTTACGGAATCGGTCAAGGAAATTGCAAAACGCTACATGATGAAGCCGGGTGCGGTTTCGACGGCACTTTTCAGAACCAGAGAAAAGCTAAGGACTGCGCTTGAAAAGGAGGGATACACACCATGAAGAAAGAGGATATGTATAAGGCTGTCGGTAATATTGACGATGAGCTTATAAAAAACAGTGAACGCAGCGCCGAATCATCAAAACCGGCGCGATTCAGCCCCAAAAGGTGGATTGCTGTAGCTGCGTGCGCGGTGCTTTTCGCGGGGGCGTGGTTCGGCAAAGGTCTGATAATCGGCAACAATGGCAATCTGAATGACGTTCTCGTGGCGGAGGCGTTGACACCCGATTACAGTTCAAACAAAACAGGCGAGGAATATATGCTTTCCGAGGAAGGTCAGGCGTGGGCAGAAAAAAGAAGGACTCATTTGCTGGCTTCGCATGAAGTTCAGGATAAAATGGCGAACTTCTACAGGTCGGCTATGACTGCCCTCATAGGAGAAAAAGACGGAAAGAACAAAGTCTGCTCGCCGCTCAACGTGTATTTTGCACTCTCAATGCTCGCAGAAACGGCAGACAGAAACACGCGAGCACAGATATTGGAGCTGCTCGATGTAAGGGATACGGATGAGCTTCAGATGCGCACCGACATCGTTTGGAATGCGAATTTCTGCAATAATCCGTTGTTTACATGTAATTTGGCAAATTCTTTCTGGATAAACAAAAATATCGTATACAGTAAGCCCGTATTGCAGACGCTTGCGGAGAAATATCACGCATCTTCGTTCTCGGGGGAGATGGGTACGCCCGAAATGGATAATGCGCTGCGCGAATGGACGAATCAAAACACGGGAGGGCTGCTCAAGGAACACGCAAAAGGAATGAACACTTTGCCGGAAACCGTGCTTGAGCTCGTTTCGACTATATATTACAAAGCCTTTTGGGGGTCGCCTTTCAGCGCTGCAATGACGAAAGAAGAAGTGTTTCATGGCGCACAGGGAGATCAGGCTTGCATGATGATGAAGCGGACAGAGACGGGAACGTACTATTACGGGGATAAATTTTCAGCCGTTGCGCTCGGAACTATACGCGGCGGATCGATGTTTGTGATCCTGCCGGATGAGGGTATTTCTCCCGAAGAACTCGCAGGTGACGAAGAAATTTTCGATATGCTTAACAAAGGATATGAGTACGGGAAGCAGAAGTATCTGGAAATAAACATGTCGATACCTAAATTCAAGGTGGATTCCAAGCTCGAATTAGGAAATAGCCTTAAGGCGCTCGGGATTACTGATGCCTTTGATCCCGGAAAAGCCGATTTCTCCGCACTTGTTTCAAAAGCTGAAACGCAGGTATTCCTGTCAAAAGCAGACCATGCGGCTATGGTCGAAATTGATGAAGAGGGTGTGACCGGTGCGGCTTATACGAACCTCGGGCTTGAAAGCACAGCAATGCCGCCGGACGAGAAGGTCGATTTTGTAGTCGACAGACCGTTCCTCTTCATAGTAAGAAGCGAAGACGGCTCAATGCTGTTTTCCGGAGTTGTGAATACGCTGTAGGCTACTGACCGCTTATGCAAAAAGCAGCGTATAGCGGAACGGATTTCAGGAAAACAGTGCAATAATAACGGCAAAAATAACATTATATTCCGCAATAAAACAATAAAAATTAACACTATATTCTCAAAGTGGTACCTCAATTAAATTTTGAGATACCACTTTTTTATAAGCTTTTACTTCGTGTTCATGCTTTCCCACATCGATGATAATTCTTCGTTCTCGAATGAGCGTATCAGATTGTTAATGCCTTCTGTTGCGGTTGCTCCGAGATCGTCGTGCGCGCTTGCCTCGAAAGAGGAAACGAATTTTATGGAGTCTGTTTTGTAATTAGGATTCTCATCAAAAGCGGTTGCAGCGATCTTTGCTGATTTTAAGGCAGCTATCGCGGCGTCTTTGTTATTAAGCATCAGCTCGGTGTAGGCAAGGCAAGTGTACATGATGCAGAGTGTCTTTGAAAGAAAACTCGCATGATCGGGGTTTTGGAGTCCGTTCAGCATTGAAATTGCCCACGATGCAATCTCGCGCGATTTGGCAAAATCGTTTTTCTTGTAATATATGTTCAGGAAGCCGAAGACTGTCCTGACTGCTGACACCGTGCAATCTATGAGGGCTTCCGACAAAACCGGCATCGCATCATCTATTCTGTTGCATGTCGATGCAAGCGTAAGTCCGATGATGTCGTTAAAGACACCTTTAGGATTGTTGGCACTCAAAATCCCGACAGCTTTTTCTGTATCTCCCATAGCAAGGTACACTTCCGCAATATCGCCCGCGATACTTATATCGCTTATCTTGGGATTCGCATTTTGCGAGAGATATATTTTTGATGTTTCAAAGAGCTCAGCAGCTCTGTTCAGAAGCTGCTTATCGCCGGATGTTATGCCGGTCACCATATACAAAACGGCGCTTTCGTGTACGATTTCAAACGAATGAGGGTATTTTTTCAGGGCTTTTTCGGCTTCCTGAAGATAGCCGCGATCATGGCTTTGATGAGCCTTTCTTATACGTGCGACGGTGTTTGCCATTCTGTTATCCTTCATTTCATATCCGAGCAGTGCGTCAACCGATACATCAAAAAAGTCGGCAAGCTCTATTATCATACCGAGCTCAGGGACAGACATGCCTGTTTCCCATTTGTGAACCGCTCCGGGTGTAACTCCGAGCACCTCTGCAAGCTGTTCCTGCGTAAGCAAACGCTGTTTTCTGAATCCGCGTATATTTTCCGATATTGATACCTTCATAAAAACCTCCTTGATTTTTCTTGCACACATTATATCAGCATGAAGTGCCTGAGTTAATACACGAGCAATACCAATAGGATATTAATTTATATACTGACGGTATATTCGGGCGGCGCGCATCAATATTGAAAAACACGCCGGAAGCCCGTATAATAAAATACAGTTAGAGCTATAACACTCGGCAATAGATATCGTTCGAGCCTTGAGGTAGAGCCATGATAAAAATTTTTAGATTTTGTAAGCCATATTTTTCAAAGTTCAGATTGGCAATATGCGTATTAGCCTTTATATGCATGTTTCTTAACTTAAGCAACCTTCTAATCCCATATGTGCTTGGTAATATAATAGATGTGCTTAACGGCGGCAACAGCTTCAGCATTTTTAATTACATCGTGATATTCTTTGTACTGCTCGTAGCTGAGCTTGCGGGCACATATTTGGCTGAACGACTGTATCTGAAATTGCAGATGAATAGCGCAAAGGATATAAATGTTGGTGTTATCAATCACATACAGAAACTCGATTTGAGCTATATAGAGGGCAAAAGCAGCTCATTTCTCAATAATCAGGTCAACGCCGACTCAAATTCGATAACGATTTTTGCTTTGACCGTAATTCAGGATATCGTGACAAAGGGCGGGAGCGTTTTGATTCCGATAATAATACTGTTTTCGTTCGATTACAGACTTTCGGTGGCGCTGATTTTGCTCGGACTCGTTTACATAGCCGTCTATTATTGCGTCAAGAAGAATGTGTTCAGAGCGAGCTATGACTTTTTGAATACACAATCTCTGTTTTTTAAGAAGCTGAACGACCAGCTTTTCTTTGTCAAATTCATCAAGATGCAGGGAATCGCATCAAAATATATATACAGACTTCAGGAGACGTTCAACGTTCTGCTCAAGAATATCCTAAGGGAACAAAGGGTGAGCTATCCTTTTACTCTCGTTGATGTGACCGCATTGTGCGTTGCGAACATAGTGACTTTGATTATCGGAGCTCATGCCGTAAGATCAAATCATATGACTATCGGACAGCTGTCCATATCATTTGCGTACTTTAATACGGCATTGACGGCGCTCAGATATTTCTTTTCGCTCGGCAAGGAAACACAGGGAAGCTTGGTTGCGTGTGACCGGCTAAATAAGATCTTGAGCGTAAAAAACAACGAAACCGGAGAGGCTACAGTCGATTATATTGATAAAGTGACGCTCGAAGGCATTGACTTTTCATACGGCGATAACGCGATTTTTGATAATGCGAGCATGAGATTCGAGAAAGGGAAAATATATACGCTTATCGGCGAAAACGGTTGCGGCAAAAGCACATTGCTTAAACTGATAATAGGGCTATACTACGGAACGTATAACGGAGTCATCAAATACAACGAATCCGATATAAAGACTTTGGACATGGAAACGATGCGCAGATGTCATATCGGCGTTTGCGAACAGGAGCCGATACTGCTTAACGAGAGCATAAGGTATAATTTGCAGCTCGAAAACGATACACTAATAGACGAAGCCGAACTTGAGAAGTATATATCCCTGTTCAATTTATCCGATATGATTTCCGCACTGAAAGAGGGGCTTGATACGATCGTAGACGAAAACGTTACCAACCTTTCCGGCGGGGAAAAACAGAAGTTGTCTTTGATGCGAGCATTTCTGAAACATCCGTCGCTTATAATCCTTGACGAACCGACATCGGCGCTTGATGCGGACGGTCGAAAAACGCTTACGGATATACTGCTTTCGCTCAAATCCGATGCGATAATCATACTGTCAACGCACGATTCGGAACTGCTTGAAGTCAGCGATGAGATAGTTGATTTCGGCGAGTTTGGTTTTGGGAGTGTATGCCGATAGGAACGGCGTGCCGATGAAGCTATCGGGCGTCATAATAGGCATAGAGTTATAGGAGATTCGGATCAATGCAGTATTATTTGTATAGCAATACAAGTAAGACGGTTTCAAAAAATAAAATTATTGATAGTTTTGAAAGTAAAGGGCTTTAATCGTAGAAGACTGTACAGAATGAAAAAAGCAGACTACCGATATTTTGGCTGACATACCGGCCATCTGCTCAAAAGTTCTCAATGTCCGCATATTTTTAGTGTATATCTTTCTTTTGATATTTGATATATGCTGCAGCGATTCCGATTAAAGTGACTGCTGCGCCTATTGCAAGAAGTGTTTTGTCGAGGCTTCCGTCGGCTATGATGTCGGCACCGTCACAATAGCCGAACGGTGTAACATATTTGAGAACCTCTACGCTCTCGGATATGTTTGCAATCAAGTTCAGAAAATACATGACGGCGGCAATGCCGAGCCCGACTCCTACGCCTTGTTTGACAACTGTAGAATAGAGCCTTGAATAAATATTTTGACTATGCTAAAATTGTAGCTAAGTATAAGAAATTGCATTTAATGGAGGGGTATACATTGCATTCTAGTTTTGTGAGAAAAAATATTTTAACGATAATTTGTGCCTTGATAATGGTTGTGTTTACTATATTTTGGAATATCAACTATGTTCAGGCTGAGGACAGCGGGCTAAATTTTACGGAAATAAAGGTTATTAATGCAGATAATGGGGAGATTGTTGCAGATTTAATGAAAAACGAAGTTCCCAAATTGAAGGTAGGGACGACTTATGCTCTTAATATTGCTTATGATGTTCCGAAAGCAATGCAATTTGAAGACAATTTCCTCTCTGTAAATTTAGGAAAAGGCTTATATTTTAAGACGTTACCGGGAGCTACTTTTGAAGAAGGTCCAATTGAGGATACAGGATTTAGTGCCCTTGTAAAGACTCCTAAAGGAGCAGATTCGATTTATGGGTATCCAAAAGCAGATAGCGAACAAAATCGTTATGGCGAATTGATTTATAAGAGCTCCAAAGGTTTGACCGCTGTAGCTTCCCGAAAGGAAATTTGTTTTGCGGTTGACTCTTCTTATGTAAATGAAGATGTAAATCAGCTTTTCAAGGATGGGATTAAAGTGAGCCTTGGGAAGACAAACGATACAGGGGAAGACAACAAAACATTTGATGTTAATGCTGCGGATGATATTCATTTCGGTTTTTACGTTAACCAGGCTACAGAGGTAGTGTCAAAAGGTGGAACTACAGAAAAGATAAATAGTTATACAACCGGTGGCGGTTCTTTTCTTACTGAAGAAAACAGTAAAACCTTTGCGAAAGTTATTTTCCCTCAAGATTTGGAATTAAAGGGTCTTGAGGAAGTATCTTTGTATAAAAAATATGGTAAAGTGGAGTCTGAAGAAATAGAAGGTAACAACAAAGTGGTTACTGTATCTTGGGAAGAAAAAGGCTCTTATTCAGCCGGGCTTTCTTTTATACCTCACATTACTGTTCCTGCTGACAGTGATAGGGCAAATGGCAGCAGATTTGATGTAATTGTAAAAGATGTTTCTAAAACTGTTTGGAATGATACCCCTGATGCTAACCGTACTTCAAAAAAATCCAGTGCCAAAATGACGGTACAGATAATTGACGGCACAAACCCGGAGGTTTTAAAATTTCATTCTTTAGTAGATTATGCACCAAATTGGGCTTACAAAAAGTACGATACTTACAATACTCGTCTAGGTGCTTTATTGATAAAGAATGAATTGGCCATACCTTCTCAAAAAGAAAAGACTATTGATATTAAAATTGATACAACAGATACAGCTATAATCAGAGGTATAACTATACCTTACAAAAAAGACAAGGACGGAAAAGATTTATTCCAATATGGAAAAATTTACTGGACTGCCGGTGACGGAACTTCCGGTGTAGCAGAACCTGATATAATCGAAAAAAGTAATAATGTTTCCGGATTAATTAAAAATACAAATTTGGGACTGGATATAAATACTTCAATTAAGTCTATAAAAATTGATATAGGCAAATTACCTGCGGAGTTTGACGGAATTAAGACTGTACAGGATTCCTTAGATACTTGGAATCCAAGCAATACTTATTTGTCAGATGAATATTATGGTTGGAGTTATATTCCTTTAGGCGTTTATGGTTCCTGGAAAAAGGGAACTTACGAGGATGTAGTAAGTACTGTAGATTTTTATAATACCGGAGAAACCCCTACAGAAAAGGAGCACCATATTATTAAAGCCAAGAGTAGCGCTCCGGAGGTATTAAACGGTGTTGGAAATATAGATAAAAAACAGATTTTAGGGGGAGATTCTTTTAAAATCAGCGGAACTTTGGATGATGGCAACTGGGATTGGAATCCTCTTCAGGAGCCTGTAATATATGTTATGATGCCGGAAGGTTTTAGCTACAGCAACCTGAAACTAACTGAAGGTGAATTAGGCAAGCCTGAATACATTGGAGAGTTTGAGGATAAAAATGAAGTGCCTGTTAAAGTTTGGAAGTACAGTGTAGACATTGGTAAGGATACAAGGGGACAGTATCAGCCTGACTTTAGTATAAAATCCATGAAGATGTCTATGGATGTGAAAACAGATAAGACAGCGGAGCCAAAGACTTATCATATCAGAGATTTCTTCGGATTCACTACTAAAGATTTTAAGGAAATCGGGGCTGTTAATAAAGCAGAGCATTGGGATCGTTCCAACTGGATTACAACTCAGTATACACTTATAGATAATAAGAAACCTGAAAATTCTTTTGATATATTTAACGGTAAAGTGAACTCCGGTAATCCGCTGGTTTCTCTTTCAGAAGGCCCCGGAGTAATGGTGAAACAGGCACTTGCGGTATCTGCCTATTCCACCCTTGTAACTGTTAGCGGAAATAATGAAGAACCTAAGTCTTATGTATATGACGACAAGACCGACGAAAGCAAGGCTGCAACTACAGTAGTTCTAAAAAAGGGACAGGAAGCCACTATAAAGGTAAGTGTCAGAAATAATTCACAGAGCGAAATAGAACATGTTTCCTTGTATCTGCCTATGGTAAGAAAAGGTGCAGATTACGGAAAAGGCTTCAATCCCGAAGGGGAATTCAAACTGCCTTTGACTTTCGTCAATACAACTCAGACTTCCAATTTCATAAAGGCAGAATATTTGAAACTCAAAGAAGGAGTTTCCTATGATTTAAACACCGCCCCTAAGGAAGAGGATTATGAGATAGTAGAAGATCCTAAGGATGCGGATATCATACACTTTAAGGCTAAGAAGGCTTTTGAGGCGGGTGACGGCGGTACAGTCAAAATGAAGTTTGTTGCAGGAGAGGATTTAAATTGGAGATTCAACAATGCAAAAGATGTTTTGACACCTGTGTTGGATTATGATTTACATGGGAATAAGTCTACCTTGACTCTTGAGCCGGCTGCCCTATCTTTTGAGGAAGAAGTCCCTGAATTGAGAACTATCAAGGTTAAAAAGAAGTGGATTGATGATAATAACAGTAATGTACTGAGACCTCAGGAGATAAAGGTAAATTTGATTGCAGACGGTGATAAAGAAAATCCTGTAAAGACAGAGAAAATAACACCTGATGCACAGGGTAATTGGGAGCTGGAATTTAAAGAAGTTCTCGTATATAATGGAGAAGAAAAGATTAAGTATACAGTTGAGGAAGAGGAAGTTGATAACTATAGTGCTGAAGTTACAGGAAATATGGAGGACGGTTTCACTATTACCAATACAATTTCTGGAAAACTAGATATTGAAGTAAATAAAAAATGGATTGGAAAGAAAGCCCCTTCTATAAATGTAAAATTGTTTAGAGACGACAAGGAAATTACTAATATAGATATTGATGAGAAAGATGGCTGGCATTTTGTGTTCAAAGAACTTCCAAAGTATGATACGAAGGACGGCCATAAGTACGCTTATAAAGTTGTAGAAATGCCAATTGCAGGCTATCAATCCAGGGTGGAAATGCCTGCCCCGGATACCTATCTGTTTATAAATGAGAAACTGGAAGATGGGGATAAGCCTAAACCAAATACGCCTACAGATATCCAAAACCACTTAAGAGTATCTGATAATCCGGAAACCGGTGATAATACAAGGTTTTGGTTATGGGGCATTATAGTCGCAGCAGCAATAGCATCTCTACTTGTTATAGTGATTTTAAGATTTAAAAATAAGAAAAATTCTTAATAGAGTTGATTGTCAACAAAATATTAATTAGGTTAATGTTGTTAAACGTTTTAATGAAATTTAATAAACAGGAGGAAAATTATGAAATTTAATGTGAGAAAGCGAGGCTTGAGAAAAGTCTTTGCTTTGGTACTATCGCTATTTGTAATGATTAGCATGTTAGTGCCTGGCACCTCGTTAGTATTTGCAACGGCAAGTGATAGTTTGCCTATTGCACAATATGTTATACAAGATGGCTCTGCACAATGTGGAGCAGACCAGAAGAGCGCTACTTATAATGGAACTGTTAAGATGAACGTTCCGTTAAGTGACGTACTTGCACCTCGTGAAGCTGATATGAAAAAGGCGGCAGATAGTGGATGGTATCCTCATGGTCGTGAAGGGAAGAATAAGATTGCCTATATTGAATACAATATCACATTCCCTGAGACCGTAAACTTAGGTGATATAAAAATAGCAAATACTTCATCAATTATTAACGGTAATAGAATTGTTAAGACCGTAAACGGTAAAACCGTTAATTTCAAAATGTATTTGAACGATGTAAACTGGAAGACCATATACGAGTATTATTTAAATGATAAAAATGACCCCTCGGCACACACTGTTAAAATAGAAATTCCTTATTCTATTATTGCAAATAGCAAGGAAGAGGCACAAAAGTTTGATAGTGGTGTTATAACCGGAAGCGGAGATTTTTCATTTTATCCAAGTGGCACTATGGCGGCAATGGGGTTCGGATTGCAAACCTTTAATTCCGATGTAGCAAATGTTGACTTTGCAAAAGGTCTTTCGGATTGTTTCAAAACTGATGAACCGACAGTTGAGGAAATGGGAGCAAATGGAGTGCTTGATGCAGACCTTAGTGTAATCGGAAATACAGAACATGATGCCGTTTTAGAAGTACTTAAGGACGCCCCCCTATCTTTTGAAGGATCTCTTAAAGTGAAGCCTATAAAAGATTTAATGAAAGATTTGGAAAGTGTATATCCGAATGCAGTTGCAGACGGAATTGATGTTAGTGACATTTCTACTGAATTTAATGCAACTCTGACTTTGCCGGAAGGCTTAGAATTTGCTAAGGACAAGCCTCGTGTAGAACTGATAGGCGCCGATACTTTTGAAGTGAAGAGTCAGGAAATATCCGGCAAGAAGATTACTGTCAAGTTGACCTTGAAAGATATAGGTGCTATAAATGATTATAAGACTCTAGCTGAAAAGGTAATGGCAGTAGATGACGAGTTGGTGGTATCTGTAGCAGATGTAAAATTTTCTGACAGCGCAGTAGCAGGTAAGAACTACACCGTAACAGGTACTCTGGAAGGTAAGTTTGCCGCTAAGGCAAAATCTTTTGATAAAACCATTAACTTCAATTATGTTTGGACAGGTAAGCAGACTTCCACCGGAGCAGATGCAATTGCACCAAATGATTTAAGCAAGATTACGGCTACTGTTAAGATTAAGGGTGAAGCGCCGCAGAAACCACAGGAAATCACAAAAGAAGACGGAAAACTTCCCGGAGACATTTTGATAGGCGAAGAAACTCAGCACAACAAAGTGTATGAAAGCAAAAAAGACGCAAGTCATGATTTTACAGGTAAGCTATTTGTAAAATCAATAAAGGAAGAAATGAAGTCAGTTGAAAAGTATTTTAACAATCCTGCAGCTGACGAAATCACTCTGTCCGATATGGATACAACTTTCACTGCAACTATCAAACTACCTGATGAAATGGAATTTGGAAGCGACAACCCTGAATATACTTTAGAGGGAGTTGGAGATAAGTTTGAAGTAACGAATGCTGAACTTTCAAAAAGCAAAGCAACATTTACCATGAGCTTGAAGGACAAAGCAGAGATTAAGACTTATGCAGACTTAAAGGCTGCTATAGATTCAGTAGATGATGAACTGAAGGTAACTGTAAAGGGAGCAAAGTTCAATTCAAAGGCAAAAGCAGATACAGAGTACAAAGTTACCGGAGATGTATCTGGAGAATTTAAGGCAACTGCAACCAAAAAGAACGGTTCAGCTGTAAAATTCACATACAAGTGGAAGGGCGAGCAGAAAGAAGACGGAGCAGATTCCACAGCCCTAACCAGCAAGAATATCACTTTTACACTTAAGTACAAGGAAGCCGCTGAACCCGGACCAAATCAGGGAGAAGATCCTAAACCAAATCCTGATCCAAAGCCAATCCCAAATCCTGATGAAAAACCTAATGTTAAGCCAGGTAATAATGCTAATAATGTAAAGCCGGGAAATGAACCAAAGAAGACTTCTGAGAAAAAAGTGGAAGAAAAATCTACTACTCCGGAAACAGGAGATAATAATGGCTTTGTAGCTTGGATGCTAATATTGATGGTTTCCATGGGAGCAGCAGGAACAGTGGCTGTTTCAAGAAGAAAGATGGATAAATAATATTTGATAAAAATATTATTCCAAGCGTACACTTAAACTTAAAATACAATTAGAATTTAGAGAGAATCGGATATGCTCCGGTTCTCTTTTTTGGTGAGAGAGAAATATTTGGTAAGCATTCGGGGGTATGAATATTTTATATTTAATTTAAAATATTTATAGAGTTAATAGCTCCTCCTAAATCAAATATCACGAGTAGCGACTACAACTAAACGGTCATCGTCACAGGATTCTTTGAGTTCCGTAAATCCGTTTTTATGCCAGAAATGTTCCGCTTGCGAATTTCCCTTTATCCATGCAAGCCGCAGATGTGAAATCCCGAGAGCGGACAAGCCGCCGCAAAGTTCGCTTATTATTTCACTCCCGGTTCCTGTCTTTTGAACACCCACATCCGTCATAAAGAACCCTATAAACGCAGTATGTTCGTCCGGGAAATGCATGATGAGGTCGAGCACAGCAATAAGACGATCTCCGTCAAAATATCCCAGATAAAATTTGTCATCCATGAGCTTGCCGGGAGGTAATGCTTTCATATCGTCAGAGACGGACTCTTTTGATACAAGTGGTGGACAGTGTTGATAGTACATCGTGTTTTTGATGCACAGCGCATATATCTCTTCGATGTCGTTTTCGGTCAGCCTTTTGACCTTATAACGATTGGATAATAGATTTATATTCAATGGATCTCCTATTCAAAATAAACTTGGTTGTATTCCTCTGTCGCCTTTGATGATATTTTCTTTTTGTCGGATGCTTTCAGTTTTGCAAACGGCTTGATGTATATCGCACCTTTTTCTTTGCGCCATGTTGCGACGAGCGTGCCGTTAAGCATGACGGTAGGCTTTAGGATTCCGGTCATCGTGTAAATATCGCGAATGTGTTTCGGATCGAAAAACGGATTCTCGCGTTTTTCAAAGGCGAGCAATAGCGCATCAAAACCGGCGATGAAGAGGATTTCCGGGATTTCGGTCGGTGGCGAAAGCTCACCGAAATAGAATCTCGTATTGCCGTTCACATCTACAGTATTCAGATCGAGCCTTTTCATGCGGTCTTCGATTACGGCTTTGTTTTCCTTGAAATAGTATCTTGCGTCGGCTAAAGATACCGGACCGAAGCCGGAGAAATATCTTCTTGCAATCTCAAGCTCTGCACTTTCCTTATCCATAGGCTGATAACTGTCGAGGAGTCCGAAGCTTCTTCTGCCGTATTCCTGATATATCATGCCTTCTGAAATGAGCGAGGCTATTATGCCGCCCCAAGCGTTAAACAACGATTTTTCTTTTTCCGCATCAAGTCCGTTCTCGCGGCAGACGGCTTTGAGTTCGTCGCGATCTTTGTTGCCTGATTTCAGGCTGTCCAAAATCACTTTAGCAAAGTGGCTTTTTTCTTTGCTTGATACCTTGCCGTCCCTCGAAGGCATATGGAGATTGGGTCTGAAATAAGTTCTGCCCTCATGTAAATAAAGGGGGATTTCCTCTTTAAGATAGGCGTGCACGGTTCCGCGTATCGACCACTGCCTTACGATGTCTTTGCTCCAATCGCTGTCAAAATCAGCCTTGCTCATCCTTGATCTGAAGCCCTCGTCCGCATATGACTGGAATTGAGCTTGAACTCCGTTGTGCTTGCGGCATATTTCCGTAGCCGACATAGGCGTAATTAAGCCCATTTTATTGAGGACTATAGCCTTCCATTCTTCTAAATTCATCTTATTCATAAGTATTTAACTTCTTCCAACATTTTTCCTTTAGGAAACGGCTCAGAATTTCGTCATCTTCACCTTCGTAATATGCGACGAGTTTTTTCTTGAATTCCGGAACATGCTCTTCCGGAACAACAAGAAAGCCTTGCCCCCGACCTATCAAAAAATGATTTGCAAATATTATCGATGCTCTTTTATTACCATCGATAAAGGCTTGCGTTTTCATGCAATACATCGAAAGTTCTATAGCTACATCAATAGCTTCTCTTTTGGCTTCTGTAATTTTCGTGATTTTTTCTTTGAATTTTACCTCGTCGGGAATAGGAGGGATGTATGAGCTTCCTCCGATTTTTACGGGAACACTTCTTAATCTTCCACCATTCGTAAAGAATCCTTCATTTACGAGTTTTGCAATGTGACAGAATAAATAATAATCGGAGTTTGCCTGTATCACGTCACAATCCAATATGAATTCCCATGCATGTTTCAGATTTAGGATCTTCTGAATATCATTTGCCGTCATTCCGCTAACTGTACCGTTGTCAATAATGTCTTCCGTTTGAGGAAATGAAGTTGCAACTCCTTCCAGAATGGCTTGATTGTATATGTTGTCTTTTATGTGAGCTCTTGCAAAATCGAGATTTTGAAGTATACGCAGAGGCAGCTCCGATGGCACATATCCGAGCGCTGCAAGTCGCTTATCTATACTGCGTATGTTTTTTTTCAGAGCTCTCAGCTCTTTGGTATTTCTGAGCAGAAGCTCATAAAGTGCATCCGAATAAACGTCCACATATGTGGATGTCAAACGACTTCCTATCCTTTTTCTTATATACAAATATTTTCCACTCGAGCTCTCTTTTACTTCGGGAGTGCCGTCATAGGGGATAAGTTTAATTCGTGCTTGTGTTTCTGCTTTTTCTTGCAATAAAAACTGAATTTCTGAAAATGCGTTTTCCATTTCAAACCTCTTTTAGGGAACTTTTATTAAGATATTATATAATAAAGTTCCCTAAAAAACAAGAAAATAGGGAACTTTCACTCCGCATTTTCGTAAAAAGTTCCCTAAAGCTTCTTTCCCGATCGCGAAAATAATGATATGCAGTTGATCAAAATCGATAAGATAACGCACACCCAAAGTGCCTTTGACATTGTAGGCAGTATATCCATCAGACCGGACCAATCCTCTTTTATTACGCGCTGCGCCGCATCGTAATAAAAAGAACACCCCGTAAGTGCGGTAAGCGAAAGGCTCGCGAACCTTAGATATTTTGTTTCTTTATGTGCCGCAAAGAAGATAATGTTTAGTATTGCCGTAATGATTGCAGCGACGCCGAGTAAAATCCACATTTGAGCGATCCCCCATATTTTGCTTAAAGCAGCACTGCTCCCGGAGCACGATCAAAGAATATGCTCTTTGATGTTGTTGAAAGCGGAATGCCGTAGCAAAGCGCAGCCCTGCCTTCGAACAAATCGAGCCTTAGGGCGGCGCGTCCTGCCGAATACATGACGCGATTATCTATCCTGTGGTCGGCTGCGATCGAAACCGCAGAGCCTATCGCGATTCCTAGATCCGTTGCGCTGAATGAACATACTCCGTTATTTTTGACCATTTCCGCACAGTCCTTAAAGCCGCACATGCCACAGTGCGAAACGCCGCTCGGTGACGGTTTTGCCGCTATCAAAACTATCGCATGGCTTGCCCTTACGTTGCCTGCATCACGAAGGAAAAATGCAAGCTCATATTCCTTGCCGGCAGCCTCCATCTCCTCGCAAAGTCTTTCCTTTTCTTCGCCCGTCAAAACAAGTGCTTCTATTTTGTCGAGTCCGTTACCCTTAGGTGCCGTGTGTGCCGCCGTAACCATCATATCCGCAACGCGGATGGCTGCGGAAAGCTCTGAATCCTTCATCGTTCTTATCATAGTGAATCTCCTTTTCGCATATCAGTATCTTGACTGCCTTTGCAGACATTATACCATGTGATATAATAATTAAAAATCGAAACGAGGTAATGACGATGGAAAAAATAACGAGACCTACCCTTGTGATCATGGCAGCAGGAATGGGAAGCCGTTATGGCGGACTTAAGCAGATAGATCCTGTAGGAAACGAAGGTGAAATAATACTCGACTTTTCGCTCTATGA